>JABRVY010000258.1:0-4623 GCA_039961755.1 Acidobacteriota bacterium
CTTCTGCACCCGGCACCTGCCGCGTCTCACCCGCCTGGTGGCTTCCCGCGCGTCAGGCCCACCCCGCCCCAGGTGGGACACCTAACCGCTCGAGCACCCGCTCGGCGATGGTGCGACCGATGGCGATGGAGGCGGTGGCCGCCGGGGAGGGGGCGTTGAGCACGTGCAGCTGCCGCTCCCCCTCCACCAGGTGAAAGTCGTCCAGGAGCTGGCCGTCTCGCCCCAGCGCCTGGGCCCGCACCCCGGCCCCGTAGCCGTGCAGGTCCCCCGCCTCGATCTCCGGCACCAGCTCCTGCAGGGCGGCCACGAAGGCGCCCTTGCTCCAGGAGCGCCACAGCTCCCCCACGCCGGTGCGGGCGTAGCGGCCGGCCAGGCGCCAGAACCCCGGGTAGGTCAGGGTCGTCAGGGTGTCCCGCAGGGAGAAGCTGGTGCGCCGGTACCCCTCGCGCTTGAGGGCCAGCACCGCGTTGGGGCCCGCCTCCACGGTGCCGTTGACGCGGCGGGTGAAGTGCACCCCCAGGAAGGGAAAGGCCGGGTCCGGCACGGGGTAGATCAGGTTGCGCACCAGATAGCGCCGCTCGGGCACCACCTCGTAGTACTCGCCGCGGAAGGGCACGATGCGCACGCCGGGGTCGAGGCCAGCCAGGCGGGCCAGACGGTCGCTGTTGAGGCCGGCGCACCCCACCAGGAAGTCGCCCCGAAACTCCCCCGCCGAGGTGCCCACCACCACCTCCCGGGGGGAGCGAAACACCCGGGTGACGCGCGCTCCGGTGACGATCTCGCCGCCGTGGCGCCGCAGCTGGTCGGCGAACGCCCGGGTGACGGCCCCGTAGTCCACGATGCCGGTCTCGGCCACGAACAGGCCTGCCACCCCGCGGGCGTGGGGTTCGAGCTCGGCGATCTCCCCCGCGCTCAGTCGCCGCAGGCCAGCGAGGCCGTTGGCCCGGCCCCGCTGCTCCAGCGCCTCCAGGCGAAGGATCTGCTCCTTCCGGGTGGCCACCACCACCTTGCCGCAGCGTTCGAAGGGCACGCCGTGGCGCTCGCAGAATTCGTACAGCGCCCGCCGGCCGGCGGTGCAGGTGCGCGCCTTCAGGGAACCCGGTCGATAGTACAACCCCGAGTGGATGACCCCCGAGTTGTGCCCCGTCTGATGGGCCGCCAGCTGCCCCTCGGCCTCCAAGAGCTGGACGCGCACCCGCGGCGCCAGGGCCATGGCCGTGGCCACCCCGACGATCCCGCCTCCTATCACCACGACGGTTGCGTGCTGCCCCACGACCACCTCCCGTGGAGCATAGCCTAGCGCGGGCGCGGACCGGGAGGTCGCTGGCTCGGCGTCAACTCGCCGCACGGCGCGCCGGTCAGGGCTCGTGGCGGGTTTGCTCCGGGTCAACCCCGACGAGATGTTCGACCACGACGATGGTGACGTCATCGGGCAGCGGGGCACCGCCCAGGTGCTCCTCCACCGCCGCCAGGCACGCCCCGAGAACACCCTCGCCGGTGCTGCCCGCCGCGCCCAGCAGGGTGGCACGGAGACCCTCGTAGCCGAACGGCTCGCCCCCCGGCGGGCGGGCCTCCACCAGACCATCGGAGTAGAGCACCAGGAGGTCCCCGGGAGCAAAGGACACGGTGGCGGAGGCCGGGGGGTCGTACCACGAAAAGCCCAGAGGAAGCGAGGCCGCCTCCACTTCCCTGACCTCCCCTCCGGCGAGCACGAACGGCGGCGGGTGGCCGGCGTTGGTCAGGCGGACTTGCCGCGCGCCGGTGTCGATTTCCGCCACCGCCACGGTGACCATGCGCCGGGCGGCTCCCCCGGCCCGCAGGAAGCGGTTGAGTCGGTCGAGCAGGTCGGTACCCCGTCGACCCTCGCCCACCAGGGCTGCCAGCGCCGCCTTCACCATGGCCATGTGCAGGCCGGTGGGAAGCCCGTGCCCGGCCACATCGCCCACCGCCACCAGCAGAGAGCCGCCGGGAAGGCGAATGACGTCGAAGAAGTCCCCGCCGATCTCTGCCGCCGGCCGGAAGTGCGCCGCCACCGCCAGGGTGCCAACTCGCAGCGAGGTGTGAGGCAGCAGACTCTCCTGGATCTCCCGGGCGAGCGCCAGCTCCTGGGCCAGCCGTTCCTTTTCCCGCACGTCGGCCAGCATCCCTTCCACCGAGTCGGCCATGCGATTGAAGGCGACCGCCAGATCCCCTAGCTGGTCCCGCTGTTTGACCGGAATGCGGTAGGCCAGGTTTCCCTGCCCTACCTCCCGGGCACCCCGCGTCAGGCGCGCGGTGGAGCGCGCGATGGTGACGATCATCCAGGCCGCCAGGGCGACGGCCAGGCAGTACAGCGCCAGCAGCACCCCGCCGGTGAGCTTCAAGGTGGTCATGACATCCTCGGCCAGTTTGTAGGAGCCGCTGGCGAAGAGATCCTGGAAGGCCCCGCGGGGTGACACCCGCAGCAGGGCCACGATCCGCTTCCCCTCACCCTCCTCACGCCACCCCCGCGCCTCGGGAAGGATGGAAAACCAGACCACCCAGCGGCCCGCCCAGAGGCCGCCCCCCTCACCGATGCGGGTGTCCAGCCACTCCCTGTCACTGACCTCGAGGGGCTCCCCCCCGCCTTCGACCTCGCCCCGCTCCGTCCGCCTCGTACCGCCGATGGACACCTCCAGGTTCGTCACCGGCGCTCCTCGAGGTTCGGAGCCCGTCGGCCGCGCCTCCTCCTTCCCCTTGCCGCCCACGTTCACCTGAAGGTTGAACCCCCCTGCGGACTCCTTGCCGGTATTCACGAGGCGGGCTTCGAACCACTGCTCGCGGACCAGCGAGCGGACGGCGGCAGCGTCGAAGGGGAAAAACACCGCCACCGCTCGACGCCCCTGCCTCACCGCCGCAGCGGCCACCGCATGGCCGCCATCCACCACGGCGGCTCCCGCCCACGGATCCTCCTCCGCCCACACCGGCACGTCCAGGGCCTGGCGCTGGGAGTTGGTGGCCAGCCGCTCCCCATCCCGCACCACCCACTCCAGCGTCAACCCCCGCTCGGCGGCCTGCCGGGCTCCCTCCTCCAGCACCGCCTGCACCTGCCTGAATTCGGCGTTGCAGGCGGAGTGGGCAAGCTGGACCAGCCGCTCGTACTCCCCCGCCAGGGTGGAGCGCAGGCGGGCCGCGGCGTACTGGCCGGTCAGCATGTAGCCCAGCAGAAAGGCCAACGTCGCCATGAGCAGGAACGGGGTGATGCCGATGACCAGGTAGGAGAGGAAGAGGCGAACACCGATCCGGTAGGTCAGGCGCCGCCATATCCTGCGCGCCAGGGCCAGGCCAGTCAGCACCAGCCACAGGGTGAAGAGGGGCCGGGCGGGCCCCGGGGCAGCGGCGGGGAGCAGTGCCCCCCACGCCACCAGGAGCGCCAGCACGATGCCGCCTCCAAACCAGAGGCGGCGCCATCGGGGCAGTCCTCGCCACCGCCGGACAGCCGTCCGCCACATCTGACCCGGGGTCGCAGGACTGCTGGCCATCATCACTTCTACGCCCGCAGGCGGTGGCGGGTTCGCTCAGACGCTGCGGAAGACGTGCACCACCGATGCCTGGGCGGTGGGAGTGAGGACCAGCTCCCGCACCGTGGCGTGGGCCGGGCGGGTGGCACAAAACAGCACCGCCTCCGCCACGTCGTCGCCGCTCAGGGGGGTGAGCCCCTCGTAGACGCGGCGGGCGCGTTCCTCGTCGCCGTGGAAGCGCACCTGAGAGAACTCCGTCTCCACGAGCCCCGGGTCCACCGTGGACACCCGCACCCCGCTGCCCAGGAGGTCGATGCTCATCGCCCGGGTCAGGGCCGTCACGGCGAACTTGCTGGCGCAGTAGACGTTCCCCCCGGGATACACCTCCCGGCCGGCGATCGACCCGATGTTGATGACGTGCCCCCGGCGACGGGCCACCATTCCCGCCAGCACCACCCGAGTCACCCACAGCAACCCCTTGAGGTTGGTGTCGATCATCTCCTCCCAGTCGGTGGGGTCACCGGTGTGAATGGGGCCGAGCCCGCGCGCCAGCCCCGCGTTGTTGATGAGGATATCGATCTCCTGCCAGGGAGCGGGCAGGCCGCTGAGGGTAGCCTCCACGTCCTCCCTCCGACGCACGTCGAGGCCGCAGGTCAGCACGTCGGCCTGATGCTTTTCCCGCAGTTCGTTGGCCAGCTCTCGCAACCGCTGCTCCCGGCGGGCGACCAGCAGCAGCCGCGCCCCCTCGCCCGCGAAGAGACGAGCGCAGGCCGCCCCGATGCCGGCCGACGCCCCGGTGATCAGAACCAGCTTGCCGGATACACGTTCCATCGCCGTCTCCCGTCACTCCTCGGCCGGTGCTGCTCCCTCCCCGGGGGTCACCTCGGGGCGCTCCTTCCCTCGCGAGGTACGCCGCCGCCGGCGCCGCCGGGAGGAGCTCTTCGCCGCCTCCTCTGCGGTGGTGCCGCCCTCGCCCGGCGTGTCGTCCGTCGCTGGCGGGGCTGCCTCCGCCGGGGGCTCTCCCGGTTCCGCACCGGCAGGGGGTTCTCCTGCAGCGCTTGCCTCGCTGACCGGGCGGCGCCGCCGCCGACCGCCTCGCCGTCGTTTTCGCGGTCGTCTCTCCCCCTGCGCTTCCGCCGCCTCT
>JABRVY010000259.1:0-1090 GCA_039961755.1 Acidobacteriota bacterium
CCCCCGGGCGTACACCTTCGCCAGCTCGTCCGCCAGAGCCGGCCGGCAGCGGCAGTCAACGCCATCCACCTGAAGAACCACGCGCGGCGGGGATTCCTCGATCACCAGGTAAAGGATAGCGCGAACGAGCTCACCGCCGATCCGAAGCGGCTACACTTCGCAAGTCATGGGAGAACCGCGGCGAGAGGGAACCGTCCTGCGACGCTGCCGTTGGCGGCTGGAGTACGGTGCACTGCGGGGGCTTTCCACCCTGCTCGCCGCCTTGCCCCACGGGGGGCGGCTGGCGCTGGGGCGAAGTCTGGGACGACTCGCGTTTCTCATGGATCGTCGCCACGCCCGCGTCGCCCTCGCCAACCTGCGCGCCGCCTACCCCGAGGCAACTCCCGCCTGGCACCGCCGGATCGCCAGGGAGAGCTTCGAGCACCTGGGTCGCCTGCTGGTGGAGATCCTGCTCCAGGATCGCCTGGCGCCGCGGCTGGGGGAGCTTTTGGAGATCGAAGGTCTCGAGCACCTGCAGGCGGTCGCCCGCGGAGGCCGCGGCTACTTTCTCCTCTCCGGGCACTTCGGCAACTGGGAGTGGGTGGCGGTCCACCAGGCCACCCTGGGCCACCCCCTGTGGATGATCACCCGCCCCCTGGATAACCCGCTGCTGGAGGCCCTGCTCGCCGCCCGCCGCCAGGTCACCGGCAACCGCGTGGTGCACAAGAGGAACGCCGTGCGGGAGATGGTCAAGGGGGTACGGCTGGGCTGCGGCATCGCCATCGTCATCGATCAGGATTTCTTGATCCCGGGCGCCCACTTCGTGCCCTTCTTCGGCCGCCTGGCGGCCACCACGCCCGCCCTCGGCACCCTCGCCTGCCGGCTCGACGCCCCGGTGCTTCCCGTGTTTTCCTATCCCCTCGCCGGGGGGCGGTACCGGGTGATGTACGAGGAGCCGATCTTCCCCCCCGGTGAAGGAGACGCCGAGGCGGCGGCGCACCACCTGACCCAACTCGCCACCGCCCGCATCGAGGCGGCCATTCGCCGCCACCCGTCGGCGTGGTTCTGGATGCACAACCGCTGGCGCACCCGCCCCCCCGACGAGCGGGCC
>JABRVY010000260.1:0-3035 GCA_039961755.1 Acidobacteriota bacterium
GTGCGGGAGGGGCAGGTGCTGGCCTTCCGCGGCATTCCCTTTGCGGCGCCGCCGGTGGGGGCGGCGCGCTGGGTGCCGCCCCAGCCGGTGCAAGCCTGGGTGGGCGTCAGGCCGGCAGCGCAGTTTGGCCCCCCCTGTCCGCAGGTGGACGACGCCGGCCGGGTGATCGGGGAGGAGGACTGCCTGCACCTCAACGTCTGGACCCCCGCCGCTGCTACCACGGCAAGCCGATTACCGGTGCTGTTCTTCATTCACGGGGGGGGGCACGTGCAGGGATCGGCCTCGGTGCGGATGGGCGACGGAACGTATCTTTACGACGGTGCCCGCCTGGCTGGCGCGGTGCAGGCGGTGGTGGTGACCGCCCAGTACCGGCTGGGGGCGCTGGGGTTTCTGGCCCACCCCGCGCTGGTGGCCGGTCACTCCCTGGAGACCTCCGGCAACTACGGCACCCTCGACCTGGTGGCGGCGCTGGGCTGGGTGCAGCGGCACATCGTCACATTTGGCGGGGACCCCCGCCGGGTGCTGGTGTTCGGGGAGTCGGCCGGGGCCGTGGAAACTTGTGCATTGCTCGTTGCGCCGCTCGCCCGGGGATTGTTCTCGGCGGCGCTGATGCAGAGCGGCGCCTGCGTGGCCGCGAGTTCCATCCGGGCGGCCCGGCTCGCCTCCGACTTCGTGGACGCCAGCGGATGCGGGGGCGCCGTCGACCTAGCCGCCTGCCTCCGGGAGCTTGTTGTGCCGACGGTGGTGACGGCAGTCCCGGCGGAGGCGTCCGTGGTGTCCCCTGCCTCCGGGTGGTTCCCCCATGTGGACGGGGTGGTGATCCCCGCGGCGCCGCTGGCGCTCCTCCAGACGGGGCGGCACAACCGCGTCCCCCTTGTGGTGGGGTCCAACCGTGACGAGACCTCCATGGGCACGGTGACCATCGTCACCGAGGCACACTACCAGGCGGCAGTGCTGGCCCTGACTGGGGGCAACGCGGTGCTGGCCAGCCGCATCCTGGCGGCCTACCCGGTGGCGGAGTACGGCTCCCCGCGCAAGGCCTTCACCGCCTTGACCTCGGACGCCAACTTCATCTGCCCGGCCCGCCGAGTGGCGCGGGCCGCGGCGGCGGGGCAGAGGGAGCCGGTGTTCCGCTACTTCTTCACCCACCCCTGGGACAACGCGTCCGCGGCACAGCGGGCCCTGGGAGCCTTCCACGGCATCGAGCTGGTCTATGTCTTCCGCCGGCTGGACGCCATGGGCTACCGAGCCAGCCCGGGGGAGGTGGCCCTGGGGGAGTTCATCGGCGCCGCCTGGCGGGCTCTGGCGGCGCACGGCAACCCCAGCCCGGTGGCGGGACCTGCCTGGCCCGAGTACGACCCGGTCACCGACCCGTTTCTCGAGCTCACCACCCCCCCGGCGCCGGGGCAAGGGGTGCGCACGCCCCAGTGCGACTTCTGGGACACCCTGTCCGACTGGAGGGACTCTTGAACGACATGAGACTGCTCCGGGTCGCGTGGACCGCGGCGATCCTCGCGGCTGGCGCGGCCAACGCTGGAAATCTCGTCGCCAACCCCTCCTTTGAAAACGGCACCCAGGGGTGGAGTCGTTACCCCACCGGGTGGCCCACATGCGCCACCCCCCTGGGGGAGGGCCAGGGATGGCTCGGGGTGCGCCTGGCCTGCGGGGTGCCGCCGGTGGCGGTGGGGTGGCGGCAGAGCGTGCCCGTCACTGCGGGGGCGCTCTACCGGGTGGGTTTCAGCTTTCGCGCCGAGGGCCTCTCCGCCGAGGGGGACCTCACCCTGGCCTTCCGGGGTGCCACGGGAGTGATCTGGCAAACGGGGGTGGAGGCCTTTGCCGGCAGCTGGCCCTGGAGCCAGGCAACCTGGGTGGTGCGAGCTCCATCCGGCGCGTCGACGGTGGAGCTGCGAGTGGGGGTGGCAGCTGGCATCGAGGGAGAGGTGGCCTTCGACGATGTGCTGCTGGAGGAACTGACGCCGACACCGCCGCTGGAGGTGGTGGTCGAGGCGAGCCGGATGGTCGGTCGCATCCGCAATCTGAACCAGACCAACCGCGGGCCGGTGGCCGACCTGCGGATCGGCGGACTGGTGGATTTCACTCCCCAGTTGCAGGAGACCTCCGTCACCGCCATCCGCACCCACGATGTGCATAGCGCGTACGACCTCCAGGTGGTCTTCCCCAACCCCGCCGCCGATGAGGCCGCGCCCACCTCGTACAACTTCGCCAGCACCGATGAGGCCATCCGCCAGGCCCGCGCCGGTGGCTTCGAGGTTTTCTTCCGGCTTGGCGAAAGTTACGGCGGCCCGAAATCCCCGCGTATGAGTGCGGCCCGGTGGGCGGAGGTGGTGCGCCGCATCGTCGAGCACGTCAACGGCGACTTCGCCGGCGGCCTGCGGGCGGGGGTGCGCTGGTGGGAGATCTGGAACGAGCCCAACGGCCCGCTCTTCTGGTCGGGCAGCGAGGCTGAGTTTTTCGACCTCTTCGCCCGCGCCGCCCGGGCCGTCAAGGAGGCCGACCCGACGGTGCTGGTGGGTGGCCCCGGCCTGGCCGGGCACACCGACGAGCGCTGGCTGCGGGGCCTTTTGCGCCACGCCCGCGCGGCGGGCGCGCCGGTGGACTTCATCTCCTGGCACATCTATCACATGGGCTCCCCCGCCACGCTCCGGCGGGCGCAACGGCAGCTGCGCGCCCTGCTGGATGAGGAGGGGTTCGCCGCCTCCCAGCTGCTGCTCACCGAGTGGAACCTTTCCGGCGGCGCCGGGTGCGACGCCGTCGGCTGTCGCCCCTACGTGACCGGGGCGTACAACGCCGCCCACCTGGCGGCCGCCGTCACCCACCTGCAGGACACCGATCTGCCCATGGCCTGCCGGTACCGCACCGACGGCACGGGCATGTTCGGCCTGTTCGGGGACGGCCTCAGCGAGCCGGCCTGGAGCCGGTCGGGGCTGGCCTTTGCTCTGCTGGCCCGGGTCTACGAGACCCCCCTGCGGCTGGCGGCCAGCGGCGGGGATGGGGCGGGGGTGACGGTGCTGGCG
>JABRVY010000261.1:0-7534 GCA_039961755.1 Acidobacteriota bacterium
CCCCCGCCCCCAGCGACGCCGCCTCCCGCGCCAGGCCGCGGTGGTTCATGGCGTCGGGGCGGTTGGTGGTGACGTCCACGTCCCACACCTCGTCGCCAGGTTCGCCCTCTCCGCCCGCGGGCTCGCGCAGCTCCACGTTGAACCCCACCGCGGTGAGCCGCTCCGCCAGCTCCGCCGCCTCGAGCTGGCACCCGTTCAGATGTTCGCGCAGCCAGGAGAGCAGAAACCTCACAGCGCACCTCCACTGCCGAACTGGCGCAGGAAGCGCTCGTCGCCCGAGAAGAGCAGGCGGAGGTCGGGCAGGCCGTACTTCAGCAGGGCTACCCGGTCGAGGCCGCAGCCGAAGGCAAAGCCGCTGTAGCGCTGGGGATCGATGCCGCAGGCGCGCAGCACCCGGGGATCCACCATGCCGGCCCCGAGGATCTCGATCCACCCCGACCCCGAGCACATGGCGCACCCCTGCCCCCGGCAGAGGATGCAGGTGATGTCCACCTCGGCGGAGGGCTCGGTGAAGGGGAAGAAGCTGGGTCGCAGCCGTACCTTGAGGGCCGGGTCGAAGAGCACGTGAACGAACGCCTCCAGGGTGGCCTTGAGGTGGGCAAAGGTGATCCCCTCCCCCACCACCAGCCCCTCCACCTGGTGAAACATGGGGGAGTGGCGCAGATCCGAATCCCGCCGGTACACCCGCCCGGGGATGATCAGGCGGATGGGGAGCTCCATGGTCTCCATGGCGCGGATCTGTACCGGCGAGGTGTGGGTGCGCAGCAGCAGCCCGCCGGGGAGGTAAAAGGTGTCCTGGGTGTCCCGCGCCGGGTGGTCGGGGGGAATGTTGAGGGCCTCGAAGTTGTGCCAGTCGTCCTCCACCTCCGGACCGTCGGCCACCGAGTACCCCATACGCAGGAAGATCTCCTCGATTTCCCGCCGTACCAGCGTCACCGGATGCACCGACCCCAGCCGCGGCGCCCGCCCCGGCAGGGTGACGTCCAGGACTGCCTCGGCCCGCCCCCGCGCGGCGGCGTTGCGCGCCTGCTCCAGGCGTTCGGTGATGTACTGCTTGAGCTCGTTGAGGGCCTTGCCGTAAGCGGGTTTTTCCTCGCGGGGCAGCTCTTTCAGCCGCTCCTCGAGCTCGCGCAACACCCCCGAGCGTCGCCCGGCGAAGCGGATGCGCACCTCCTCCACCCGGGCGGCGTCCCTCCCCGCCGCGGCGAGCTCGGCGTCGAACTCGGCGCGAACAGCCTGCAGCTGTGGAGCAGTCATTTAGGCCACGGCGAGCTTGGCGAGCCCCTTGCGCGCCAGCGCCACCACGTCCCCGAACCCCTGGGGATCGCGGACCGCCAGATCCGCCAGCACCTTGCGGTCGAGGGTCGAGCCCGCCGCCTTGAGGCCGGCGATGAACTGGGAGTAGGACAGCTCGTGCCGGCGCACCGCGGCGTTGATGCGCACGATCCACAGGGCGCGCATCTGCCGCTTGCGCTGCCGCCGATCCCGGTAGGCGTACTGCAGGGAACGCTCCACCTGCAGCTTCGCCATGCGATAGGCGTTGTGCTTGGTGAGGTAGTACCCCTTGGCCAGCTTCAGGATCTTCTTGCGCCGCTGCACCCGGTTGGAACCACGTTTGACGCGCATGGCCTGCCTCCCTCCCTACTTCCCGTACGGGAGCATGCGCTCCACGTTGCTCTGATCCGCCGCGGAGACCAGGGTGTCCTGGCGCAGGTGCCGCTTCCGCTTGGCGCTCTTCTTGGTCAAGATGTGGCTGTGGTAGGCGAAGCCGCGCTTCAGCTTGCCGCTGGCGGTGCGCTTGAAGCGCTTGGCAGCCGCCTTCAAGGTCTTCATCTTCGGCATCATGCCCTCCTGGCGGGAACGCTCCCGCCCGATCTCGTCTCCTCCGCGCTGCGGGCGCCCGTCCTCGCGGACACGCGCCCATTCCTCCCCACGTCCCGGATCCTCACCCTCACGAGGCCTCCGGCCAGGGGTCCAGGGAGCGGGTGGCAATGGCAGCGGTGAGGGTTGCCACGACGGCGTCCAGCGACCGCGGGCCCACATCCCCCCGCCGGCGCACCCGCACGCTGGCGCCCCCGCTGTCCGCCTCCCGTTGCCCGACGATCAGCAGCACCGGCACCTTGGCCAGCTCGCCGTCGCGGATCTTGGCCCCCAGCTTCTCCGAGCGCTCATCCACCTCGGCGCGCACCCCCGCCGCTGCCAGCGCCGACGCCACCGCCCTGGCCGGATCCAGAAAACGGTCCGACACCGGCAGCACCCGCGCCTGCTCCGGCGCCAGCCACAGCGGCAGGTCGCCGGCAAAGTGCTCCAGCATCACGCCAAAGAAGCGCTCGATGGAGCCCAGCACGGCGCGGTGGATCATCACCGGGCGGCGCTCGCTGCCGTCCTCGGCCACGTAGGCCAGTTCGAAGCGCTCGGGCAGGTTGAAATCCAGCTGGATGGTGCCCAGCTGCCACTCCCGCCCGATGGCGTCGTGGACGATGAAGTCGATCTTGGGCCCGTAAAACGCTCCGTCCCCCGGATTCACGGTGTAGGCCACACCGCGGGCCAGCAGGCACTCCTCCAGCTGCCGCTCGGCCAGCTGCCACAGGGCGTCATCGCCGATGGCCTTTTCCGGCTTGGTGGAGAGGTAAATGTGCACGTCGGAGAAGGCGAACAGCTCGTAGACCCGGAACATGAGGTCGAACAGGGCGTTGATCTCCTGGCCGATCTGCTCCGGAGTGCAGTAGATGTGGGCGTCGTCCTGGGCGAAGGTGCGCACCCGGGTGAGCCCCTGCACCACCCCGGAGCGCTCGTAGCGGTGCAACCGCCCGAAGTCCGCCAGCCGCACCGGCAGCTCCCGGTAGGAGTGCGGCCGGGTGCCGAAGATCAGGCAGTGGGAGGGACAGTTCATGGGCTTGATGGAGTACTCGCGTTCGTCCACCTCGGAGAAGAACATGTTCTCCCGGTAGGCGTCGTAGTGCCCGGAGCGGCGCCACAGCTCCACATCGAAGAGCTGCGGGGTGATGACTTCCTGGTAGCCGTACTGCCGGTACAGCTCCCGCATCAGGGCCACCAGCTGGTTGTAGACGACGGCGCCGCGCGGGTGAAAGAACGGCGAGGCCGGAGCCAGGGGCGAAAACGAAAAGAGGTCCAGCTCCCGCCCCAGACGGCGGTGGTCGCGCCGGCGTGCCTCCTCCAGGCGGGCGAAGTACTCCTCCAGCTCCTTCCGGGTGGCGAAGGCGGTGCCGTAGATGCGCTGCAGCATCTCGTTGCGCTCGTCTCCCTTGAAGTACGCCCCGGAGGTCTCGATGAGCTTGAAGGCGCCGATCTGGTCGGTGCGCTGCACGTGGGGGCCGCGGCAGAGATCGACGAACTCGCCGTGGCGGAAGACGGTGATCTCGTCATCCTCGGGGATGTCCTGCAGCCGGATGAGCTTGATCTCCTCGCCGCGACGGCGGAAGATCTCCTCGGCCTGGGCGCGACTTACCACCTCGCGGGTGAAGGGGCGACCCTCGGCCACGATGCGCGCCATCTCCTCCTCGATGCGCTGCAGATCCTCGGGGGTAAAGCCGCGGGGGAAGCGAAAGTCGTACTGGAACTTCTCGCTGTGGTCCTGGCGCCCGGCGTCGATGATGGTGCCGGGGAACAGCCGCTCCACCGCGTCCGCCAGCACGTGCTCGGCGGAGTGGCGAATCACCTCGCCGGCCTCGGGGTCGGAGGTGGTGAGGATGCGAAAGCTGCCGCTGCGTGGAATGGGGGCGCGCAGATCCACGATCTCCCCATCCAGCCACCCCGCCACGGCGGCGGCGGCCAGGCGTTCACCAATGGCCCGGGCCACCTCCAGGGGGGTGGTCCCCGCCGGGAACGCCCGCTCACTGCCGTCGGGCAACTGTACGCGGATGTCGTCACTCATCGCTCTCGCTTCCGTGGTGAGGGGGTCCTCCGGCGCCTCACCTCGCCCGGGGCAGCGATCCCGGGGGAGCTGCCCGCCAGCAACAAAAAAACCGTCCTCGGTACACGGGGACGGCTGGCCTCGAGCGAAAAAGAGAAAATGGTAGGCGCGTGCGGGCTCGAACCGCAGACCTCATCCGTGTGAGGGATGCGCTCTACCAACTGAGCTACGCGCCTGCACTCTCCATATCATTGTGGAGCACAACATGGTAGGCGCGAGCGGACTCGAACCGCTGACCTCTACCGTGTCAAGGTAGCGCTCTAACCAAGCTGAGCTACGCGCCTGCTCCACGGGCTGCCGACGGGCGTCCTCCCCCAGGCGGAGGCGCTTGCACCTTCCCGGGCCCGTCCTCGTCCCCTGCACCTTGACAAAGAACACACCCCCGCACTTCGCGAGGAGAGCGTACTCTACCTCGGTCGGCACCCGGCCGTCAAGGTCGGAGAATGGAGAGCAGCGGTGCGAATCGCCTTCCTGGGCTGCGGCTACACCGGGCAGTTTTTCTCCTTCTCCGGGGACGAGACGCTGCGCACCAGCCGATCCCCCACCCGCGCCGATCGGCCGGGCTGGGGGCGCTTCGACTCCACGCAGCCAGACACCTGGCCCGCTGTGCGCCACTTCGCCCCGGACGGCGTGGTGGTGGCGTTTCCCCTCTCGGGCGCCAGCGAGGAGCGTGGCCTGGGGGAGTTCCTGCTGGCCCTCTCGCCCCGCCTGGTGTGCCTCGGCACCACCGCTGCCCTGGCGGCCGCCGCCGGGGTGGTGGACGACGGCTCGCCCCTCCTGCCGGACAACCCCCGCGCCCTCGCCGAGGAGGGCTGGCGCCAGCGGGGCGCCACGGTCCTGCACGCCGCCGGTATCTACGGCCCGGGGCGCAACCCCCTGGACTGGCTGCGGCGCCGCCGCATCGCCAACGCCGGCAAGCTGGTCAACCTGGTGCACGGGGAGGACGTGGCGCGGGCGTGTCGGTTCGTGCTGGAGCACTTTTCCCCCGGCGAGAGGCTGGTGATCTCCGACGGGCGCCCGCGGCGGTGGCGTGAGATCGTCGCCTTCGCCGTCCAGCGGGGCCACCTCGCCGACCCCCAGCTGCCCGACCGGCCCGACCCGACCTCCAAGCGGGTGGTCCCCCGCCTGCTACCGGAGAGGGGTTTCACCCTCATCCACCCCGACCTGTTCGTCGAGCTGGACATCTTGGAGGGGAAGGAACGTTCCTGAGGGCCACCCCAGGACGGCCACGGCGGCCTCCACCCGGGGCTGCTACTCTTGCGCCGCCGGCCCTGCCGGTGGGGGAGGAGTTCCCATGGGCCTGTTCCTGGGCGGAGTTCTCATGGCCGCGGCCAGCAGCGCGGTGGCCGCCGAGCCGGTGACGGTGGCCGAGGCCAGTAACTTCACTCGCACCTCCAGCTACCGCGAGGTGGTGGAGCTGGTGCAGGCCGTGGCGGCCTCCTCGGAGCTGGTCACCCTGGCCACCCTGACCCGCTCCCCCGAGGGGAGGGAGGTGCCGCTCGCCATCCTCTCCCGGGAGCGGGTGACCACCCCCGCCCAGCTCGCCGCCACCGGCAAGCCGGCGGTGCTGATCATGGCCAACATCCACGCCGGCGAGGTGGAAGGCAAGGAGGCCACCCAGATGCTCATCCGCGAGGTGGGCTCCGGGCGGCTGGCGCACCTGCTGGACCACCAGGTGGTCCTCGTGCTGCCCATCTTCAACACCGACGGCAACGAGCAGTTCGGCCGCAACCGCCGCGACAACGGGCCGGAGCTGGCCGGCGTGCGGCACAACGGGCAGTTTCTCGACCTCAATCGCGACTTCACCAAGCTGGAAAGCCCCGAGGTGCGTGGGCTGGTGCGCCTGCTCAACCAGTGGGACCCGGTGCTGGTGGTGGACATGCACACCACCAACGGTTCCTACCACCGCGCTCCGGTGACCTATACCACCGGCAGCAACCCCAACGGATCCAAAGAAATCGCCGACTTCATGTGGGACCGCCTGTTCCCCGCCGTCGCCGCCCGACTCAAGGAGGCAGGGTGGCTGAGCATCCCCTACGGCAACTTCGCCAACGCCGAGTTCCCCCAGCAGGGCTGGGTCAACGACAGCATCGAAGTGCGCTACGGTACCAACTACGTGGCCCTGCGCAACCGCCTGGCCATTCTGGACGAGAACTACTCCTACGCCGACTTCCGCACCCGGGTGCTGTCCTCCTTTGCCTTCATCAAGGCCATCCTGGAGTTCTCGGGCGCCCACGCCGGCGAAATCCTCGCCCTGGTGCGCCGGGTGGATGCCGCCACCCGGGACGGGTACGGCGCCCAGGGGTTCGTGCCCGAGTGGCGGCTGGAGCGGCTCCTGGACGTGACCGTGCCGGGGTTCGAACACGTCAAGGTGGCCACCACTGCGGAGGAGCGGGCGCGCGCCCCCTGGCTGGGGGAGTACCGCATGCGCCCCACCGAGGTGGCCCGCGACTACACGGTTCCCTATCTGGCGCGGGCCGTCCCCACCCGCACCGTTCCGCTACCCGCCGGCTACGTGCTCCTGCCGGGGTTCGCCGAGGCGGGGGACACCCTGCTGGCCCACGGCATTGCCGCCGAACGCCTGCTGGCCCCGGCGGAGGTGGCGGGCGAGCGCTTCGCCCTCGAGAAGGTGGAGATCTCCCCCCAGCTCTTCCAGGGCCACGCCACGGTTAGCCTCACCGGCAGCTGGGAACGGACCGCCCTGCAGCTGCCCGCCGGGGCGGTGTACGTGGATCTGCGGCAGCCGCTGGCGCGGCTCATCCCCCAGCTGCTGGAGCCCTCCTCCGGCGACGGCCTGGCCGCCTGGGGGATGTTCAACCGCGCCCTGGTCCGCCAGTGGACCTTTCAACCGGGGGTCTACCCCGTGCTGCGGGTGGAGCGCCGCCCCCCCGTGCCCATGACCGTGCTCACCCCGTGACCGTCGCCCCCTACCGGGCGGCGGCGCGGTGCTTTTCCACCAGCCTGGCGCGGGCGTAGGGGATCAGGCCCCCGGCGTCGATGATGGCCTGCTGCGCCGGTGCCAGGGGGGTCACGGGGTAGCTCTGGCCGCTGCTGCGGTTGACCACCGCAGTGGGGGTGACCTCCAGCTCGTCCCCCTCGCCGGCCTCGACGGACGGGCAGATCACCACCGGCAGCCCCAGGTTCACGGCGTTCTGCAGGAAGATGCGGGCAAAGCTGCGGGCCACCACCACCAGGCCGTGCCCTTTCAGGCAGGAGGCCGCCTGTTCGCGCGAGGAGCCGCAACCGAAGTTGTTGCCGGCCAGAATGATGCTGCCGGCCGGGATCTCCCCCGCCCGCAGCCGCTGGTTGAACTCCGGGTGGTCGGCGAAGGCGTGCTGGGGGGTCTCGGTGGGCAGCACCGTGGCCATGAAGCGGCCGGGGTAGATGATATCGGTGGAGATGTCGTCGCCCAGTTGCAGGACCACCTTGGCCATGTCAGTTCACCTCCCGCGGATCGGTGATGGCGCCGGTGAGGGCGGAGGCCGCCGCCACCGTGGGGGAGCACAGGTACACCTCCGACCTGGGGTTGCCCATGCGCCCCTTGAAGTTGCGGTTGGTGGTGGCGAGCGCCACCTCCCCGTCCCCCAGCGCCCCCTGGTG
>JABRVY010000262.1:0-13398 GCA_039961755.1 Acidobacteriota bacterium
GGGGTGGGGCAGCCACGGGACCTCCTCCTCGTGGGGCGGGCCGGGGGATTGCCCCGGCCCGCCGCCGGCGAATCTCCTAGGAAGCGGGCTTCAAGACGGTACAGACGCTGGCGCAGATGGGTCCGCCGATGTTGAAGGTGGCGGCCACCCGGGCATTGGGTACCAGCAGCTCGGCGGGCACCTTGCCCAACAGCTGCCAGGCGCACCACCCCACCATGGCGACCCCGGTGGCACCGATGGGGTGCCCCTTGGCAATCAGCCCCCCGGAGGTGTTGATGGGGCACTCCCCGCCCACCGAGGCCTTGCCCTCGTTCCAGTAGGTGGCGCCGCGGCCGTAGGGAGCCTTGCCCAGCACCTCGGCGGCGATGGCGGCCATGACGGTGAAGCAGTCGTGCACCTCGGCCACGTTGACGTCGGCGGGGGTGACCCCGGCCATCTGGTAGGCCCTGTTCATGGCGGCAAAGGCCCCGGCTGGACGCAACACGTCCCGCACTCCCTTGCGCAGGGGGTCAGTGGCCTGGGCGTAGCCGGCCAGCTCCACGCAGTCGGCCCTGGCCACCCCCAGCCGCCGGAGCCCCTCCTCGGTGGCCAGGATCATGGCGGCGTAGCCGTCGGAGATCTGGGAGCAATCGTAGGTCTTCAGCGGCAGCCCCTCCACCACGTAGCGGTTGATCCCCTCGATCCGCATCACCTCCTCGAGGGTCGGCTGCACCTTCTGCATCTGGGCGTAAGGGTTGTACTTGGCGTTGCCGTACTCGATCACGGCGATCTGCGCCAGCTGCTCCTCGCTCACCCCGTGGGTGTCCATGTAAAGCTTCATCACTTCGGCGAAGATGTGGGGGAAGACGTACACCTTGCCCTCCCGCTCGGCGGGGTGGGAGAAGTACCCCAGGGCCTTGCCCACCGCCTTGCCGTCCATCTTCCCCTCGTTGTCCCGCATCTTTTCAAACCCCACCGCGATGCCCACCTCCCCCAGGCCGAGGAGGAGCTTGTGGGCCACTGAAAGGATGGCCTGGCCACCGGTGGCGCAGGCGTTCTCCACCGACTCGATGGGCTTGGCGGCCATCCCCGGCACCTCGGCCAGGAGACCCGAGAGCAGCCCCTGCTCGTTGAGGGAGATGTTGCAGACGGCTCCCACCGAGCCCACGTCGATGACCGAGGGCTCGACCCGGATTTCGGCGCACACCCCCTGGGTGGCCTGGGCGATGATCTCGGGAACCGAGAGTGCACCCAGCTTGCCGAACTTGGACTGGTGGTAGGCGGCGATGTAGATGGGTTTGTTCATGTCATCCTCCTGACTGCCCGTCTGCTGGCGCGCCGGCGCTGCGGCCCCGGGGCAGTTGCCGGTGCAACCGTAGCAAGAAACCGCCCTCCGCGCCTAGGCGGAAACCGTCCGTTCACGTCTCTCCTCCGTGCCCGCACGCCGGCTGCCCGTAGCGGGTCGCCAGCTCCCCCTTCACCACCTTGCCGTAGGGCGTGCGGGGCAGCTCCTCGACGAAAACGAAGTCATTGGGAATCTTGTACTTCGCCAGGCGTTCCCGGAGGAAATCGGCGAGCTCCTCGCCCCGCAGCGCGGTCCCCGGCCGCACCACCACGAAGGCCACCCCCACCTCCCCCCAGGTGGGGTGGGGCACGCCGATGACCGCCGCGTCCTGCACGCCGGGGTGCTGCAGCAGCTCCCCCTCCACCTCGGCGGGGTAGACGTTGACCCCGCCGGAGATGAACATGTCCTTGGCGCGCCCGGCGATGTAGAAAAACCCCTCCTCGTCGACCCGGGCCAGGTCGCCGGTGTGGAACCACCCCTCGGCGTCGCGGCTGGCAGCGGTGGCTTCGGGGTTGCGCCAGTAGCCGGCGGAGACGTGCGGCCCGCGGAAGACCAGCTCCCCCACCTCCCCCGGCGGGAGGGGGCGATTCTCCCCGTCCACCACCCGGGCCTCGGTGAACATCAGGGGCTTGCCGATGGAGCCGGCCTTGCGCAGGGCGTCCTCGGAGGTCATGGCGAAGCAGTTCACCCCCACCTCGGTGAGGCCGTACCCCTGGCGCAGCACCACCCCTCGCCGGCGGTAGGTCTCCACCAGGTACACCGGCAGGGGCGCCCCCCCGGAGATGAACCAGCGCACGTGGGAGAGATCGACGGTGGCAAACTCGGGGGCCTCGGCCAGCAACTTCCAGATGGTCGGCACCCCCAGCACCACCGTGCAGCGCTCCCGCTCGATGGTGCGCCACACCTCGGCGGGGTCGAACCCCCGGAGGAGGGCGATGGTCCCCCCGGCCACCACGATGGGAACCAGGAAAGCCCCCAGTCCCCCGGCGTGGTAGAGGGGGGTGAAGACAGGGGATACGTCATCCTCCCGCAACCCCCAGCAGGCCACGGTGTTGTAGCCGTTCCAGGCGACCATGCGGTGGGGAATCATCACCCCCTTGGGCGTGCCGGTGGTGCCGGAGGTGTAGAGCAGGCAGTAGAGGTCCTCGGGGGCGCAGGGCGCAGAGGGGGTGAAGGGCTCGGCGGGCAGCACCTCCGCGTAGCGGGCGTGGGCCGCGGCGGCGGGTTGGTCGAAGGCGATCCAGTGGGGAATGTCCGGGAGGCTCCTCATCAGGGCGAGCACCGTCGGGGCGCAGGCCTCCTCGTACATCACCGCGGCCACCTCGGCGTCGCGCAGGATCTTTTCGAGTTCGTGGGCGGTGGCCCGCGTCGACAGCGGCACCAGCACCACTCCCGAGCGACCGGCGGCGAAGAAGGCCTCCAGGAACTCCACGCGGTTGTGGGACAGCACCGCCACCCGCTCCCCGGGGCCGAGCCCGAGGTACCGCCGCCACAGGGCGGCGCAGCGCCCGGCCCGGCGGGAGAGTTGGGCGTAGGTCAGGCGCTCCCCGGTGGGCACCCAGACCAGCGCCGGGCGCTCGGGGGTCAGCCGCGCCCGCTCCCCCAGCACGTCACCGTGCAGCACGGCACCCCTCCGGTGGCGGTCCCAACTTCACGGCGCCGGCTCTCCGAGCACCCCCCGCAGGGCGGCCAGAAACGCCTGGGGGCACTCCACCTGGGGCACGTGGCCGCAGCGGGGGATGGTGGTGAGGCGGGCGCGGGGCAACTCTGCCGCCAGGCGCCGGGCGTAGTCCAGGGGCATGAGGCGGTCCGACTCCCCCCACAGTAGCTCCACCGGCACGGTGACCTCGTGCAGGCGGTCGTCCAGCAGATGGCGGCCCATGGTGGCGGCGGTGGCGGCAAAGCGCCCCAGTGGCCCCGAGCGGGCCTGGCGCACGATGTCGTCCAGCACGAAGTCGGGCACCGGCGGGCTGCCCGGATCGCGGGTGGCGGCCACGGTGGCCCGCGCCTCCTCCCGGGTGGTGGGGATCACCTTCACCTCCGTGTTTTGCCCGCGGATGGCTCCCCCCGACACCACCACCACCCGCTCCACCCACTCCGGGTGCCGGTGAGCCACCAGCAGGGCCATCCAGCCACCCAGGGAGTTGCCCACCAGCACGACCGGCCCGGTGCCGGCCTCCCGCTCCACCACCGCCTCCACTCCAGCCAGCACCTGCCCGGTGTCGATGGGCCCGGTGCGGGGGGCGCTGCGCCCGTGGCCGGCCAGGTCGGGGATGACGAGGGTGTACTGGCCGGTCAGCTCCCGCGCCACCCGCGCCCAGGTGCCCGCCTGGTCCCCGGCGCCGTGGAGCAGCACCAGGGTGGGTCCCTCTCCCCCCCGCCACACCACCTGGGGGCCGGCGGGGGAATCCACCGTGGAGGCCGCCAGCCCCGCCCTGGCCAGGGCCCGGCGGGAGGACCACTCCAGCACGGTGAGGGGGCGCTTGAACATGAAGAAGGCGCCGGCGACGCCGGCGAGAATCAAACCGCCACCCACCGCCACGGCCGCTGCAGTCCAGGCCTTCACGGCAACCCCCTCTCAGGCCCAGCGGAGGGCCGCCGCGGCCTGGTTGTACCCTACCCCGGAGCCCACCAGCACCACCAGGTCCCCGGCGTGCAGCTTCCCCTTCTCCACCGCGTCGTGCAGCGCCATGGGGATGCAGGCAGACCCGGTGTAGCCCCACTTTTCCATGACGGTGTGGGTCTTCTCCAGGGGCAGGCCCAGCTCCCCCATCACCAGTTCGATGGAGGGCTTGCGCACCTGGGTGAAGATGATGAGGTCCACCTCGGAAAGGGCGAAGCCGGTGGTTTCCGCCAGCCGGCGAACGAGCCGCGGCCACCCCTCATGGTTGATCTCCGGCGGGTAGCGCTCCAGCATCTTGACTGCCGTGCGCCCCGCCTGCACCGACTCCACGCTGGCCGGCTCGAAGGTGCCCCCCGAGTACAGCCCCCAGTGGCGGTGGTACTCTCCCCCCGCCTGAAAGGCGGCCCCCAGGAACCCCGGCTCGGGGCCGGGGCGCAGCACCGCCGCCCCGGCGCCGTCGCCGTAAAAGAAGATCATCGGGTCGTCGGGGGAGGCCAGCTTGTGCATCAGGTACACCCCCACCACCAGCACGGTGCGGATGGCCGGGTTGGTGGCGATGATCCCCGCGCCCGCCGCCAGGGCGGTGGGAAAGGAGGCGCAGGCGCACCCCACGTCGAAGGTGCCGGCGTTCACCGCCCCGAGCTTGTGCTGCAGCACCACCGAGGTGGCGGGGGTGATGTAGTCGGGGGAGTCGGTGCCCAGGATGATGAGGTCCACCTCCTCCGGGGCGATGCCGGCGCCCTCCAGGGCGCGGCGGGCGGCAGGCAGGGCGACGTCCGAGGTGGCCCACTCCTCCGGGGCCCAGAAGCGGGTGAGGATGCCGGTGGAGGCCTCCATCTTGTCCACGAACTCGGGAAAGCGCGCCTCGAAACGCTCCTTGAGTTCGCGGTTGGGGACCTCTCGGGGTGGCAGGAACATGCCGGTGGAGACGATCTGCGCGAAGCGCGTCATGGCTCGATCCTCTCCCTCACGTGCCCACTACCAGGCCGCCGTCCACCGACAGCACCGCACCAGTGATGAAGGAAGCGGCGTCGGAGGCGAGGAACACGTAGGCGTTGGCGATGTCCACGGGTTGCCCCATGCGGCCGATGGGGGTACGGGCCACCATCCCCTCCAGCACCTTCTCGGGCATGGCGGCGAGGATTTCGGTGGCCACGAACCCGGGCGCCACGGCATTCACGCGGATCCTGTACCGCCCCAGCTCCCGTGCCCACACCCGGGTCATGCCGATGACCCCGGCCTTGGTGGCCACGTAGTTGGTCTGGCCGAAGTTGCCATACAGCCCCACCACCGAGCTGGCGTTGAGGATGACGCCGCCGCCCCCGGCGATGAGGTGGGGCACCACGGCGCGAGTGCAGTTGAAGACGCCCCGCAGGTTGACTCCGATGACCGCCTCCCACTGCTCGTCGCTCATCACGCTCAGCACCTGCCCGTCCTTGTACTTGACCAGCTGGCCGTCGCGCACGATGCCGGCGTTGTTGACCAGCACGTCCACCCGCCCCCAGCGCTCCAGCACCGCGGCCAGCGCCGCGGCCACGGATGAGGCGTCAGCCACATTGACGGCGTCAAACGCCCCTTCCCCGCCGGCGGCGGCAAGCTCCGGTACCAGCGCCTCCCCCCGCGCCGCGTCGACGTCCCAGGCGGCGATCCGGCACCCCTCGGCGGCAAAGCGCAGCGCCGTGGCGCGGCCGATGCCCGCCGCGGCACCGGTGACGATGACAACCCTCCCCTCGAGGCCAGTTTCGAGAGCCATGTGGAGTCCCTCCTGCCCCGCCGGGCGGGGCAACGCGGGGGAAAGGGCGGCGGCCCTTTCCCCCGCGTCATCGTCAGAATGAGTAGCGCAGGCCGAGCTGGATCTCCCGGCCGGCAAAGGTGGCGGCGTACTTGCCGAAGTTGGGGTTCCTGACGTAGGGCGCGGTGCGGTTGGTGACCGTGGGGCCGGAGAGGAACTCCGCCGAGTCCACGGTGTTGACGTTGTAGTTGGTGTGGTCGAAGAGGTTGAAGGCCTCGGCAATGACCTCCAGGGTACCGGCGTCGGCGATGGTAAAGCCCTTGGTCAGGCGCAGGTTCACCGAGCGGTAGATGGGGCCCTCCATGGAGTTGCGCTTGATGCCGGCGGGCCGGTCGGAGTTCTTGCCGTCGCCGTTGTAATCGTACCCCAGGCGGTGGGTCCACGGCTGGCCGGTGCCATACTCCAGCACCGGCGCCACGGTGATCTGCCACGGCAGGCGGAATACCCCGGTGGCGACGAAGCGCATGCGCTCGTGCCCGCGAGCCCGCCCCCACTCACCGTCGGGGTTGGCCGGGTCGGAGGGGTAGCCATCGGGGAAGGCCGGAGAGAAGTCGTCGGAGAGGTTCTTCTTGTCGGCGAAGGTCACCGAGGCGGTGACGATGTGGCCACCCTTCAGCACGCCATTGAGGGACGCCACCAGCGCCTTGTACCTGGAGCGCCCCTCGTTGCCGTAGACGTTGATTTGGTTC
This sequence comes from Acidobacteriota bacterium, assembly GCA_039961755.1. GTDB lineage: Bacteria > Acidobacteriota > Thermoanaerobaculia > Thermoanaerobaculales > Thermoanaerobaculaceae > CALEVZ01. The sequence goes on from JABRVY010000262.1 coordinate 6,429, forward strand.
CAGGCTGGGTTCAGGCGCACGGGGTTGGCGTTGCCGCCGAAGTTGCGGTCGCGGATGAAGATCTCCTTCTTCCCTTCGACGTAGATCCCCTCGATGTCGGCATAGAGGCCGGTGGATCCCAGCTTCTGGGTGAACCCCAGGGTGAACTGGTCGGATTCGGGGGCCTCCAGCTGGTTGGCGATGAGAGAGGCGTTCTTGGCGAGCAGGATGCCGGTGTTTTCAGGATTGTTGGGATCCAGCCAGAACGCCGGGGGCAGGCCCAAGAGCGCACCGTTGAGGCGGGTCAGCAGCACCCGCCCGGTGACCCCGTTTTGCTGCAACTCGGTGAAGGCGGGAACCAGCAGGTAGCGGCCGGTGAAGCGCCCGGCACCGCCCCGCATCACCGAGGTGCCGCGCCCGGTCACATCCCACGAGAACCCCAGACGCGGCTGGACGTTGTCGGTGTCCCGCTTGCGCTTTTCGGTGATCAGGGGATGCTGGAAGCCGGGGTTGTTGCCCTTCATGTCCAGGTCGTACCGCACCCCGAGGCTCAAGGTCAGACCGGGGGCGGCGGTCCAGTCATCCTGGACGAACACCCCGTAGAGGGTGTTCTTGATGGTGGCGTCGCCGGAGCCCACCCCGTAGTTGTAGGCCAGGGGCAGGGCCCGGGAGTCGCCCACGTACACCATGAGGCCGTACTTGAAGACGGGAAAGTCGAAGCGGTCATCGATGCGAGTGATGGTGGCGCCGGCCTTGATGCCATGGTTGCCCTTGAAGAGACGGAACGTCTCCCGGATCTCGTACTGGGTGTCGTCGCCCAGCAAACCTGCGGATTCGTTGGCGCCGGTGCGCAGCGTCACCCCGGAGGAAAACCACTCCCCCATGGAGGTCGAGTTGCCGATATTCTCGTACTTGCGCCGGCCCAGCTGCAGACGCAGCTCGTTCAGCATCTCCGACGAGATCACCCAGATGTGCTCGCCGGTGAGGTTCCAGTTGTCGCGCCGCACTTCCAACCCGTTGGCGGGGGAGCGCACCCCCCCGTCAATGCCGACCCGGAAGTTCTCCTCCCGGTAGCGCTCGAACACCAGCCGCCCGGAGAGGCGCTGGCCCTCGCTCAGGATGTAGTCCAGCGCCGCGAAGCCCAGCGTCTGGTCGAAGGGGTGATCGACGTCGGCGGCCTGGCTGGTGAAGGCGCCCTTGGGCCGGAAGAGGGCGATGTTGTCCTCATTGATCTGTTCGGCGGACACGAAGTAGTGGATGCGGTCGCGGGTGACCGGGCCGCCGAGGGTGAACCCGAACTGGGTCCGCTTGTAGGGCAGGTTGTCCTGCTCCAGCGCCCCCGGCTCCCGCAGCTCGTCGGCGCGGTAGAAGCCGAACACCGAGCCGGCGAGGTCGTTCCCCCCGGAGCGGGTGACGATGGACAGCGCCCCCCCCGCCGACTGGCCGATCTCGGTATCGAAGCGGTTGGTGATCACCCGAAACTCGCGGATGGCGTCCTGGGAAAAGCGTGCCCGCGCCAGCCCCAGGGAGGGGTCGGTGAAGTCCACCCCGTCCACCATGATGGTGGCCTGGGAGGCGTTCCCACCGGCCCCCAGCACGGGGGTCGATTCGATATACCGGAATGTGCCCCGCTCCCGGGCCACCCCGGGGGCGGTGAAGGCGAGTTTCTGGAAGTCACGGTCGGGCACCGGCAGGTAGGCGATCTGCTCGGGCACGATGGTGGTGGAGGAGTCGGTCTTGAAGACGTCCACCACCGGCGCCGTGGCGGTCACCACGATCTCCTCCTGGCGCGCCTCCTGCAGCGTGACCTGCAGCCGGGCGACCTGCCCCACCCGCAGCACCAGGTTCTCCTCGGTCACCGGGGTGAACCCGGAGAGCTCGAAGCGCACCCGGTAAACCCCCGGCGGCAGCGCGGCGAACCGCGCCACGCCGTTGGCGTCGGTCACCGCCAGCCGCTGCAAGCCGGTTTCGGCTGCGGTCAGGGTCACGGTGGTGCCGGGAAGGGGGGCGGACTGGGCGTCCAGCACCTGCACCTCCACCCCGGCGGTGTTGACCTGGGCGAGCGCCGTGCCGGCGATGAGTACGCCGGCGAGCAGCGCGACGGCCCAGCTCCATTTCATTGCTTGTCTCCTCCTGTGCATGGCATCCTCCCGGGCGCCGCAGGCGCCCTCCTGCTAGCGAGTTGCGTGGCGGGGAGGTCTCCCCGAGCCTGCTGGGGTTCTCCGTGTCCCGCCGTCGAGTGCCGCCGATGTCATTCTCGTCTCCGAACAAAAACGAACGCTCGATATGTTTCTTCGTCGAATCTAGTCCCTCGCCCGGCCGCTGTCAAGACCCCCAAACGCCAGCGTTGCCCGGTGGGGGATAGACGTGGCCCGCCGGGGTGTCAGCCGGATGGAGCCTGCGGGCGCTCCCGTACAGCGTCAGCGCGACACTTGCCAGGGTGGCGGCGGCCCAGGGACGCGCCCGCGCCGCCGCCCGCCGTCCCCCCGCCACCCGGCGGATCTCGCTGCGCGCCCACTCCTCGAGCAGGACCGCCAGGGCAGCGGCGTCGTGGCGAGGGTAGACATCGCCGGTGGCTCCCACCTCGATGAGCTCTGTCACGCCGGCGAGATCCGCCGCCAGCACCGGCACCCCGCAGGCCTGGGCCTCGACCACCGCCCGGTGCCCCCAGTCAGAGCCGGCCGCCGGGAAGACGAACAGGTCCATGGCGGCGTAGAGGTCAACGAGGTGCTCCTCCACGTAGCCGGTGAAGCGCACTCGCGGGGCGACTCCCAGGGCGACCGCCAGCCGGCGCAACTCCTCCTCGTGTTCCCCCTGGCCCACGATCAGCCCCCACACCCCCGGGGCCGCCGCCAGGGCGCGGAGGAACAGGTCCTGCCCGCGGGATCGATGGAGCTTGCCCACCGTGCCCGCCACCACCGCCTCCCGGGGAACCTCGAGACGGGCGCGCGCACCGTCGCCATCCCCGGGCCGCAGAAACCTCTTCTCTACCGCCGGCGGCAGAGTGACTGTGGCGCGCCGGGTGAACGACGGCCAGCGCCGCCCCAGGCCCGCCAGCGCCTCGGTGGCAAAGGCAACCCCATGGGTGCCCGCGAACAGGAAGCGGTGAAAGGGGTCGCGCCGCAGATGCCGGGGGTGACGGACGCTGCGCACCAGCATCCGCTGGCCAGACAGCCCGCGCAGCGCCAGCCGGGCCAGGGTGTGGTCGTGGGGGAGATGACAGTGCAGGACGTCGAACCTCACTGCCAGCTGCCGCACCCGCTCCACCGCCCGGCGCAGATCCCACAGGGAGCGCTCCTTGGCAAGGATGGGGTGAACCCAGGGACAACCGGTCAGCCGGCTCTGCAGATTGTGCCCGCCGCGGATGGCCAGCTCCGCCTCGCACCCCGCCGAGCGCAACGCTTCCACGAGCAGCAGCGCGGGAGCGGCGGCCCCGGTGAAGCGGTCGGCGGCGACCAGGTGGAGGACCCGCACCTCTCCATGGTACCCGCCCGATCGCGCGCTGCAACCTGCAAGCAGTGCTAGCATTGCGCTGGAGGACGAGATGCCGCTGGACGCGCAGCTGCTGGAGATTCTGGTGTGCCCCGCCTGCAAGGCCGACCTGACCCTGGTGCCGCTGTCCGAGGCCGCCAGCGCCATGCTCGTGGCGCGTTTTCGCGACAAGTTCCGGGATGAAACCCCGGAGGTCAGCGAGGGCCTGAAGTGCTCGCGGTGCGCCCGTACCTTCCCCATCGTCAGCGACATCCCGGTGATGCTGCTGGACGAGGCACTCCCCCCGCAGCAGTGAGGGCAGCTGTCCTCGACCGGCTCCGGGGGTGCCGTGCCGAGGCCGTGGCAGCCGCGCTGCTCGGCGCGGCGGCGGTGATCTCCTACCGCATCGGGTTGGCGAACGTGCTGCTGGTGGGAGCCGGCATCGCCGCCTGGGTGGCCTGGCGGCGAGGGGAGCTGCGGGATCGCCCCCGGGGTCGCAGCGTCACCCGTCCCCTGGTCGGCTTCGCCGGGCTGACGGTGATCTCGGCGGCGGCCTCGGTGGACCCCCTGGCCAGCTTCAGCGAGGTGCCCCGTCTGCTGGCGTTTCTCACCGTTCCCCTGGCCGCGGCGCTGCTTCATGAGCGGCGCTGGGCGTGGGTGGTGGGTGGCCTGGCGCTGTCGGTGGCAATCCTGGGGGTGTGGGGGGTGCTGCAGTTTGCCGCCGGCGCCAACCACCTGGACAACCGCATCCACGGCCCGGTCGCCCACTACATGACCTACTCCGGATGGCTACTGCTGGCGGTGCTGGTGGTCGTCACCCACGCCCTGCTGGAACGGCAGCCGTTGCTCTTCGTGCCCGTGGCGCTGGGGGTGGTGGCGCTCATCCTCTCCTACACCCGCAACGCCTGGGTGGGACTGGCGGTGGGGGTGCTGCTGCTGGCGGCGGTGTGGCGCCGGCGGCTGTTGCTGGCCTACCCGGTGCTGGCGCTGGCGGTGTGGCTGCTGTTCCCCCGGGCGGTGGTGGACCGGGCGCTGTCCACCTTCGACCTGGCCCAGCACGCCAACTACGATCGCCTGTGCATGGCGGTGGCGGCGGGGAAGATGATCCAGGACCATCCGTGGACCGGGGTGGGTCCGGCGCAGGTGAAGCGCACCTACCCCCTCTACCGGGTGGATGATGCCCCCACCTGGAGTGTGGGTCACCTCCACAACAACCCCCTGCAGATCGCCGTCGAGCGGGGGCTGCCGGCCCTGGCCGCCTACCTGTGGCTGGTGGCGTCGTTCGGCAGCGGCGCCTGGAGGGCCCTGCCCGCCCTCACCGGCCGCCGCCGCACCATGGTCGCGGCGGTGCTGGTGGGCTTTGCCGGCATCACCGCCGCCGGCCTGTTCGAGTACAACTTCTGGGACGCCGAAATCTCCTACCTCACCCTGCCGCTACTCGGAGCAGCGGCGGGTCGCCTGGAGGAGCCGGCCCGGTGAGCGGGAGAGTGTGGGCGGTAGGCGAGCTGATTCGCCAGGTCAACGCCGTGCTGGCCGGCGCGGTGGGTGAGGTGGTGGTACGGGGCGAGCTTTCCGGCGTCAAGGTGGCCGGCTCGGGGCACTGCTACTTCCAGCTCAAGGACGCCGAAGGGACGCTGTCCTGTGCCCTCTGGGGCAGTCGCGCCGACCGCCTCAAGTTCAAGTTGACCGACGGCCTGGCGGTGCTGGTGCGGGGGAGTCTCGAGGTCTACGCCCAGCGCGGTTCGCTCCAGCTCATCGCCCTCGAGATCATCCCCGAGGGCATCGGCGAGTTGCAGCTGGCCTTCGAGCAGCTCAAGGCCAAGCTGGCGGCGGAGGGACTGTTCGCCGCCGAACGCAAGCGGGAGATGCCGGCCCTGCCGCTGCGCCTCGGCCTGGTGACGTCGGCCAGTGGCGCCGCCGTCCGCGATGTGCTCAAGGTGCTGGCGCGCTGGGAGCGGCTGTCGGTGTTGCTGTACCCGGTGCGGGTGCAGGGGCGGGGCGCGGCCGGGGAGATCGCCCGGGCGGTGCGGTACCTGGGGGGCTCGAACCGCGTGGACGTGGTCCTGGTGGTGCGCGGCGGCGGGTCGCTGGAGGACCTCTGGGCGTTCAACGAGGAGGTGGTGGCGCGCGCCATCGCCGCCTGCCCGGTGCCGGTGATCTCCGGCGTCGGGCACGAGGTGGACTTCACCATCGCCGACTTCGTCGCCGATATCCGTGCCGCCACCCCCACCCAGGCGGCGGAGCTGGTGGTGGCCCGACTGGAGGGGCAGGCCAGACGGGTGGAGCAGGGGGCGGAGCGGCTACGGCGCGCCATGGGGCGGCGCCTGGACCGTCTGGCGCTGCGCCTGCAGGCTCTGGAGGGGGCCCGTGGCCTGGCTCGACTGCCCCAGCGGGTCACCGCCCTGCGCCAGCGGGTGGAGCACCTGGCCGAACTCCCCCGCCGCCTGCGAGCGCTGCTGGTGGGGCGGCACCGCCGCCTGGACGGGGCAACCACGCGGCTGTTGCACTGGCCCACGCGGCTGGGGGCACCGCGACGCCGGGAGCTGGTGACGGTCCGCCTGGCGGTGGCGGGGGAACGCCTCAAGGGGCTGCTGCGCCGGCGCGCCGCCGATCTGGCCGAGAAGGAACGCACCCTGACTGCTCTTTCCCCCCGGGCGGTGCTGCGGCGAGGGTACTCCATCACCACCCGGGAGGGTCATCGCGCCCCCCTGCGCTCCCCCCGGGAGGTGCAGGCCGGGGAGCGGGTGGTCACCACCCTGGCCGAGGGGCAGCTGCGTTCGCTGGTGCTCGCCCGGGAAGGCGTACAGACGGGGCTGTTTGACATGGAGGTCGAGAATGACCAAGGGCGATCCCTCAAGGGGGGGACGGAGGAGTGATGAGCAAGGAGACCTTTGAGGAGGCGCTGGCCCAGCTGGAGGAGGTGGTGGCGCGGCTGGAGGACGAGGCGGTGGGCCTGGAGGAAGCCATCAAGCTGTTCGAGAAGGGGGTCAAGCTGGCGCGCCGGTGCCGCACGCAGCTAGCCGCCGTGGAGCGCCGGGTGGAGCAGCTGCTGGCCGAGGCGGGGGAGGGGGAGGAGCCCGAAACCGCCCCCTTCACGCCCCAGGAGAGTTGAGACGGTGGAGCTGTCGTCCTACCTGGCGGCGGAGGCGGCGGCGGTGGACGCCGCCCTCGATCGCCTGCTGCCGGCCGAGGGGAGCTGGCCCGAGCGGCTGCACAGGGCGATGAGGTATGCGGTCTTCGGCGGCGGCAAGCGACTGCGCCCCATCCTGGTGCGGGCCGCCTGTCGCGCCGCCGGGGGCGACCCCGCGGTGGCGCTGGAGCCCGCCTGCGCCGTCGAGCTGCTGCACACCTACTCGCTGGTGCACGACGACCTGCCGGCCATGGACGACGACTCCCTGCGCCGCGGCCGGCCCACCGTGCACGTGGCCTTCGACGAGGCGCTGGCCATCCTCACCGGCGACGCCCTGCTCACCCTCGCCTTCGAGGTGCTGGCCAGCTACCCCCCGGGGGAGGGGTGGGC
>JABRVY010000263.1:0-2079 GCA_039961755.1 Acidobacteriota bacterium
GGCCGTGGGAGACACGGGAGAGCTCTTCCCGCACCGCGCCAGTGCTGGTGGTCTGCCTGGTGGTGGTGGGCATGGCGGCGAGGGCGCGTTTGAGATCGGCGGCCAGCTCCCGCACCGAGGAGTAGCGGCGCTCCGGGTCTTTGGCCAGGCAGCGCAGCACGGCGCTCTCCAGCAGCTCCGGGCAGGACGGGTTGCGGCGTCGCAGCGGGAGCGGGTCCTGATTGAGGATCTGATAGATCACATTGGAGATGTTGGGTCCGGCGAAGGGTCGCACGCCGGTGATCAGCTCGTAGGCCATCACGCCGAGAGAGAAGATATCAGTGCGCGCGTCCAGGGGCTTGCCGGTGAGTTGCTCCGGTGACAGGTACCCGGCGGTCCCCAGCGCCACGCCGGTCTGCGTCAGGCGCGATTCGGACTCAACCAGCTTGGCGATGCCGAAGTCCATGATCTTGACGGAGCCGTCCTCGAGCACTCGCACATTGGCCGGCTTGATGTCGCGGTGCACGATGCCCCGGGAGTGGGCGAACTCCAGGCCTGAGCACACCTGGACCAGAATCCCGATGATGCCGGCGAGGGAGAGGCGCTGCTGCTTGAGCAGTTCGTCGAGATCAGTCCCGGACAGGAACTCCTGGACGAAGTAGGGAACCCCGTCCTCGATGCCGAAGTCGAAGATCAGCGTGATGTTGGGATGCTGCAGGGCGCCGGCGAGCTGGGCTTCGCGAAAGAAGCGCTTGGTGGCCTCCTCGTCGCTGGCGGTGCAGGTCTTCAGCGCCACCCAGCGCTGGATGAAGGGATCCCAGGCCTTGTAGACGACCCCGAATCCTCCCATGCCGATCTGTTCGACGATCTCGTACTTGCCGATCCGCTTCGGCGCCTCGCCCATCGCGCGCAACTGTAGCGGTTTTGCCCGTGGGAGGGAAGGTGTTAGCCTTCTGGCGTGGGCGTGCGGTTGACGGTGGCCTGGGCGGCGGCGGGGACGATCCTGCTCGCTGCGGCGTGCGAGAGGGGCGAGCGGGGGAGCGCACCGGCGGTGCAGGCGTCACCGTCGGCGATTGACTCCCCGGAAGCCCTGACTCGCGCTGATCTTGAGGCGCTTCTCGCCGTTCGTGGGAGAGCATTGCAACGCCTGGAGGAATCGCTCGAAGATGTGCTGCGCACCGGGGGGGACGTGGGGACTCGCGTCAAGGAGCTATCGGCGGCGGAGCGCGAGGCGGCGGCGGCGCTCGGAGTGGAGTGGCGGCGGTACCTGTGGGTGCGGGAAGAAGTGGCGCGTCTGATGACCTTGCAGCGCCAGGAAGAGGATGTGGCGTTGCTGCGGGCCGAGCTGGAAAAGGCCCTCGAGGAGCTGGACCAGCAGCTCAAGGTGGTCCGCGACCGGGCCAGCCGGGAGTTTCTGGAGGCCCAGCGCCGCACGCTGGAGCGCCAGCACGCCAAGCTCGCCGATCCGGCGCGCACCACCCCGGCCCGGGCGGAGGCCATGGGGCTCCTGGCGTCGTTCCGGGCCGAACTGGCAGTGCAACAGAGTCGCCAGGAGAAGCTGCAGCGCCGCCTGCGGGAGATCCTGCGCAGCGTGCGGGCCGAGGCCATCCCGACGCAGCCGCCGTAACAGGGGTGCGGTCGTCCGGAGGTGGCTTTTGCTGCTCGATGCCTCTCGCTCTTTCCCCTCACGGCTGCAGGCGAGAGCGGTGACGGTGGACGAGGATCCAGGCGCCGTCGTCCCGCCGCTCGAAGACGTCACTACACCAGCCGCGGGAGTGGTGGCGTCGGCCGCCGTCGCGCCAGCCCTTGACGTAGGTATAGCTGGCGATGGCGCTGGCGCCGTAAACGGCAATGATCACATCCTGAAAGGCGAGCTCGTGGACCACCACGCCGCGGCTTCGCTCGCGCCGCAGGGGCTCGAGGAAGGCGAAGGCACCCCCCAGGCGGGCGCCTTCCTCCACGCTGGTGAAGGAGGCGGCGATCAGCTCGCGCATGGCCTCGGCGTCGAGGAACTGCTCCGCCTTGCGGGCGTCTTCCAGGGCGACGGCGATCAGCCGCTCGGGCTCGGGGGTGGGAGAGGGTTGGGGGGCGGTGGCCAGG
>JABRVY010000264.1:0-2707 GCA_039961755.1 Acidobacteriota bacterium
CCGCGGTTGGGTTCGTGACGAGAGGCCGGAGACGCCGATGATGGCGGGCGCACGTAGGGGCGAGGGCGCGAGCCGTACTCTCAAGCGTACGGCGCAGCGCCTGAGTCCCCGAGTACGCCCGCCAGCGCGGCGAAATCCGGCCTCGCAGTAGAAGCCAACCGCGGTTTTCGGGCTCAGGCCCCCAGCAGCTGCGCCAGCTCCTGGGCGGTGTGGAGCAGCGCCCTGGCCTCCTCCGGCCGCAGCAGCTTCCCCGTGTGCACCAGGAGAGTGTCGCTGCGCCCCTCCACCGTCACCCGCCTGTCGACGTTGTGCAGCAGGAAATGGCGGACCGGGGCGGAGAACAGCGCCCGCACGGCCGCCTCGTCGCTGCCCCGCAGGCGATAGGCGCGGGAGAAGTCGCGGTCTTCCTCGAAGTCGATGTCCTGACCGCCGAACAGCTCCACCATGCGGTCGAGGAGGGCACTTTCGCGTCGCAGCGAGAAGTCGGGCAGCACCAGGCGGGGGCTGGAGACCAGGCACACGGTGTGCCGGTGCTGGCTCTTGCTGTTGCCAGAGCCGACGGTGAAGACGTGATCGCCCAGCACCACCCGCCCGCGCCACCCCTCCCCCTCCAGTAGCGCGCGGGTACGCCGCTGGCTGCCCCGCTGAAAGTACTCCAGATGGGAGAACCGCTCGTGCAGCGGCGGGCCCTCGACGAGGGTCAGCCCCAGCATGGCCGCCGCCTGCCCCCACTCCAGGCGACGGCGCGGCCAGAATCGCGCCGCCCACCAGGCCAGCGCCACCAGTGCCGCCACCACCCCGGCGGCCAGTACCCAGAGGAACGAGGTCATCCAGCACCTCCCGTCCCCGAGCGGCTGGCGGGGTCCAGCCGGCCCGGGTCCCACTCGTGATTTGTTTCCTCTTCGCCGGCGAGCAGCGCCCGTTCCACCGGGGGCAGCGACGACCAGCGCCGCGCCACCCAGAGGACTCCTGCCAGGAAGGCGTCGGCGCGCTCGACGGCAGGGCAGACCCGGCGCAGGAGCGCCCGGAAATCCGCCCCGTGGTCGGGGTGAAAGGCGTGGGCCAGCTCGTGGGCGATCACCGCCTCCAGCACCCAGGCGGGCATGAGGCGCAGCGCCGCGTTCAATCGAATACGCCCGGTGCGGCGGCTGTAACTGCCCCACCGCCGGGTCTGGGTGGTGACAAAGCTCACGCCGGCCACCGCCGGCGCCGACGGAAAGGCTGACGCCACCCGGCGGGCCACGGCGCTGGCCGATTCCTCCCCGTTGACCTCGCAGGCGCGGCGCCGGCGTACCAGCCGGCGGGCCAGCTTGGCGATCATCGCCTGCAAGTTCTCCTCGTCCAGATGCAGCGGCGCGCTCACCTTCAGGCAATCTCCCAGCAGACGGGCGTTGACGTTCTTCACCTGCCGGCGGGCCACCACCATCTGCAGGCGCACGCCATCGATCTCCAGGGCGTCGGGGATCCCCATGGCCGGGCAGAATACGCGATGCCGAGGCGGGTAGAATAGCCGAGGGCTCCACGACTGGTGAACACCGTACCTACTCGCACCTCCACCTGGGTTTCCGCCGCGATCGCCACGCTGGCGGCCCACCTCCTCCTGTGGGTGGGTAGCCCGCGCCTCCTGGTGGCCAGCGAGTTCGATCCGGCAGCGGCAGCGCGGCCGGCTCTGCAGGTGTTCAGCGATCGCGCTGGTTTGCCGCAAAACACGGTCCATGCCATCAGCTTCGATGCCTTCGGTCGGCTCTGGGTCGGCACCCAGGACGGCGCTGCCTGGACCGCCGGCCGCGGGTGGCACGTGGTCAACATGCCGGACCGCATGGAATCCAACTTCGTTCGAGCGATCCTGTCGGCCAGCGATGGCTCCCTGTGGTTCGGCACCCAGGCGGGAGGACTGTACAGGCTCGTCCAGGAACGTTGGGAGGATCACTCGCCGCCCTGCCCCCACCCCGCTGGCGCCCGCGTCACGGCACTGGCCGAAACCCTCGACCCACCGGCGCTGTGGGTGGCAACCCACGGCTGCGGCCTGGCCCGATGGTCGGGCGGGGTCTGGGAGTTCTACGGGGTGGCACACGGCCTCCCCTCCGAGCAGGTGTGGGGCCTGCATGCCAGTCCAACCGATGGCTCAGGGCCAGCTTCCCTCTGGGTGGGCACAGAGAAGGGCGTGGCCGTGCTCGCTCCGGGGAGCAATCGCTGCACTGTCGAGCCAGGGCTGGCCGGTGTGTCGGCCAACTCCTTCTTGCAACTGCAAACCGCGCAGGGAGACGAGCTCTGGGTGGGAACCTACGGGGCCGGGGTGTTTCGCCGCCGGGGCGGCCGCTGGAAGTCGTTCACCCAAGCCGATGGGCTGCCTAGCCTGTTCGTCACCAGCCTGGCCAGTCACGGCGAATCCGCTCCGGTGTGGGTGGGGACCGACGGGGGAGGCCTGGCGGCGGTGATGGAGGATGGCATCACGGTGGTCGATACCGGTTCGGGGCTGCCGTCCAACGCCATCTACGCGCTGGCAGCGGCGGGGTGGGAGAGGGGCGGCAAGGCGTTGTGGATCGGGACCCGATCCGGCGGACTGGTGAGGATGATGCATGGCCGCTGGCGATCGCTGCTGCCGCCCACCGATGGCGCGCCCATGCCGGTCACGGCCCTGATCGTGGACGCCAGGGAGAGCTCCTCTCCGGCCGCCTGGTTCGGGATGGACGGAGGGGGTCTGGCG
>JABRVY010000265.1:0-2142 GCA_039961755.1 Acidobacteriota bacterium
GGCGTAGGTGGGCCCGTGGGCGGAGCGCAGCAGGAACTTGGCCATCTGCGCCCGGGTCACCGGCTGGTCGGGGCAGTACCGCAGGGGGTTGGTGCCGCACCCGGAGGTGATGGCCAGCTCGTAGAGGCGCTCGATGAACGCCCGGAAGGGGTGGCCGTCGGGCACGTCGGCGAAGATGGCGGCGGGGGCCTCCTGGCTGGTGGCCGGGGACGGGGCGACGAGCCCCAGGGAGGTGAGCAGCAGCGCCCCAACGGGGTGGCAAGCCGGACGGGATGGGCGCAGGTTACCGTTCATGACGACCCCCTCCAGCCGGGGTGCAGGCCAGTTGCCCTGGCGCGGTGACGTGGGTGACCGGGTCCCCCTGGTACCACTGCACCCTGCCCACCACCCGCAGGTGGCTGCCGGCGGGGCAGACGGCCTCGATGGGGGCGGGGAAGCGGTCCCAGGCGGAGCGGGGGATCAGGACCTTGTAGCTGCCCTGGTGGGGCCGGGCGAAGGCGATGAGGAGCTGCTTGCCGTTGTTGACCAGGTAGCGCACCTGGCCCTGCACCTCCACGGTGCGGCCCGCCCAGGCCCGCGCCTCCTGCACCCCGATGACGGCCGCCGGGGGCTCGGGGAGCGGCGGGGCCGCCGCGGCCGGGCGCGCCGGCGCCGCCGCCTCCACCGCGGGAGCCGAGGCGGCGGCGGTGAGGGCCACGATGGCCCCGTCGCAGGAGCGGAAGTAGAGGTTGTCGTTGCTCACCACCGTGGCGGCGTACTCGCTCCAGTACTGGTCGTACACCGCCCCCTGGCCGTAATAAATGTAGAAGCCGTGGTCGTACCCCCGGGTGTTGTACAGGTTGGCCGGGCAATAGTGGCTGGGGGTGAAGGGGCAGGAGGGGTCGTCCTGGGAGGTAGCCACGGTGGCCAGGCGCTGGGAGGTGATCTTGCTCCCCCAGCTGCCCCGCGCCGGGGAGCGGTCCAGGATGCGCAGGGCGAAGCCCGCCTCCCAGTGGCCGCCGAACAGGTAGTCCCCCGCCGCCGTGACGTTGGGCTGCTCGTCAGTGAGCAGGAAGGGGTCCTCGGCCCCCGGGGGCCAGTCAAAGGCGATGAAGCGCACGTCGCCGCCGGTGTAGCCCGGCACGGTGACCCCGTCCAGGGCGATTTCGCCGAAGTGGGAGTCCCACCGCGCGTCGTACACGTGGGTGCCGCGGATGATGCTCAGGGCCACCTCCCGCCCGTGCACCAGGCGCCTGACCACCGCCTGGGGGCCCATGGGGAGGTAGTCCCCGTCGCCGTAGCCGCCGTGCCCCACGTTCACCACGAAGAGGGTGCTCCCGTCATCCAGGCGCAGGGCAAACGTCGCCTGCTCCTCGGGGTAGGTGGCCAGCAGCTGGCGCATCGCGGCGTTGGTGAGGGGCCAGTCCCGCCACAGCACCTGCCAGGGCAGCCGCACCTTGACGAGCACCAGCCCGGTGTTGTCCGCCACCACCGGCCACCCGTAGCGGTACTCGGTGGGGTCCGAAAAGTTACGGCTGGGGTGCACCGGCCGCACCCGCCAGCGCTGGGAGCCGTCCCAGTTGCCCACGGCGTGCACGTACAGGTCGGGCTCGGTGGCGACGATCACCACGTCCCTGGAGACCGAGTAGGCCGGCGGAGTGGCCACCGTGGCCCCGGCGTTGTACACCCACAGGGGGCTCAGGGTGGCGGTGCCGAGGGCGGTGACGCGGGTGCCCATGGCCACCACCACGCGGTCGGGCAGCAGCAGGGGCGGCAACGGCAAGGGCGAGCTCATGCCGGTGCTGTGCTGGGCCAGCACCGCCCCGTCGCTGGCCCGCAGCTTGAACACCACCCCCGCCGCCGAGACGGCAAACACCGCCCCGGTGGCGGGGTCGAAGGCCACCGTGGAGCGGATGTCGCCGATGCCCGAGCGCTGCCAGAGCTGGGCGCCGGTGGCCTCGGCCAGGGCGAACACCCCGTCCGCCCCGGCGGCCACGTACACGCGCCCCGCCCCGGTCACCGGCTGCACCGTGCGGGGCAGGGAGCCGCCGGTGGTCACCTTGGCCACCCCGCCGCTGGTGCTCACCCCGTTCCAGGCCCACCGCCACTGCCAGGGGTGCGATACCACCTGGGGGGTGAAGCCGGTGCGCTGGGGGTCGTGGG
>JABRVY010000266.1:0-8978 GCA_039961755.1 Acidobacteriota bacterium
CCCGTACACCACGTACCCGAGGACAAGGATCAGCAGGGACGAGAAGACGATGGCCGCCACCATCAACGAACGCCTCCGGGAAAAGTCTACACCCGCAACGACAACGTCCGTTCTCCAGCCGATGCGCAGGCTCGCTTCCGACACCGGGGACAAGTAAGCTCTCCGCCCAGGTTTCCGATGGCCACACCTTGGGCAGCCGGGGCGGTGGCCGGGTGATCGGGAGGGGGGCTGGTGCCATGAGCCTGCGAAGGGGAGTTCTGTTCGTCCTGGTGGTGGCGGCTTGTACCGCCCAGGTGGTGAGCGCAGCAGGAGGAGGGGACGTCCTGGGGGTGGCCGAACGCGAGGCCATCAACCCCGGTCTGCCCGCTCCGCCAGCTGGCGTCGTGCGGGCCACCGCGGCGGGGGCGTGGCAATCGCTCCAAGAGCTGTGCGCCGAGCGGCGCTACGTCCCGGCCTCTCACCTGCTCGACCTCACCGAAATCCGGGTGGCGGACCAGCTCGAGCTGGGCAGGGAGCTGGTGGAAAAGCTCTGCCGCATCCTCTCGGCACGGGGAGTGGAGCGGGTTCCCGTCAGCGCCCTGGGACCCTTGTCGGGGGCCGACGGGGAGGGTGGCAACGCCGTGGTGGTGGCCCACTTCCAGCGGGGTGGGTTGGCCGGGGAGGTGTGGCTGCGCCGCACCCGCGACCTGTCCTCCGGCGAGGTAGCGTGGCTGGTGACCCGTCGCTCGGTGTCCTCCATCCCCCTCTGGTACTCGGTGGTGGTCGAAGGGAAGTCCGTCCAGCAGCAAGGGCCGTTGAACGAGGGCCTGGGCGAGCCTCCGGCGGGGCTCAAGCGCGGCAGTCCCCGCGAGGCGGTCACCGGGTTTTTGGCGCTGGCGCGCCGCGGCGAGTTCGCCACCGCAGCCCATTTCCTGGATCTCAGCGAGATACCGCCGGATCAGCAGGTGCGGGTGGGGCAGCTGTCGGCGCGTCGGCTGATGCTGATGCTGGTGCGTCAGGGGTGGGTGCGATCCTCGCAACTTTCCAACGACCCGGCGGGGGCCCCGGAGCAGGGGGTGGCCGACGATCGCGAGCTGCTGGCCACCGTTCCGGTGCGGGGCAGGGAAGTGGAGGTCAGCCTGCAGCGGCGGGTCGATCCGGAGCTGGGGATGATCTGGACCTTCTCCGCTGACACCGTGGCCGAGATCCCCGCCCTCTACCGGTCCTACGGCTACTCCCTGGTCGGCGATCACCTGCCCGTCGTCTTCTTCGCCGTCACCTTCGCGGGGCTGCAGCTGTGGCAGTGGTGTGCGCTAGCCCTCATCATCGTGGTGGGCTGGCTGGTGGGCCGCGCCGCGGGCCACTGGTGCGTGGCGATCCTGCGCGCCTTCGCCCGGCGCACCGAGGCGCAATGGGACGATGTGGCGATTCACACCCTCGACGGGCCACTTGGGATCGTGCTGTGGGGGAGCTGGTTGTCCCTCGCCGCGCCATGGGTGGGGCTCGATACGGCGAGCTTTCGAGTCACCCACACCCTCTTTCGCCTCCTGGTCCTGGTGGGGCTGGCCTGGCTGCTGTTTCGCACCGTCGATGCCATCACCGCGCAGATGCGTCGCGCCGCCGGGGAGGCGAACTCCCTCGCCCTGGGGTTCATCCCCATCCTCACCAAGGTCTTGAAAACTCTGGTGGTGGTCCTGGCGGTGCTGGCGGCGCTGGACACGGTGGGAGTCAACGTGATGGCTCTGGTGGCCGGCCTCGGCCTGGGCGGCCTGGCCATCGCCTTCGCCGCCCAGAAGACCATCGAAAATCTCTTCGGGGCCGTGGCCATCGCCGGCGATCGGCCCTTCAAGGTGGGGGATTTCATCAGTATCGGTGACATCTCCGGCACCGTGGAAGACGTGGGTTTGCGCTCCACACGGCTGCGTACCATGCAGCGCACCCTGGTGACCATCCCCAACGGCGCCGTGGCCAACGAGCGAGTCACCAACCTCACCGCCCGCGACCGCATGCTCTACAACCCGATCCTTGGCGTGGTGTACGGCACCACCGCCGACCAGCTGGTGTTCATCATCGACGAAACCCGCAAGCTCCTGCTGACCCATCCCCGGGTCTTTCAGGGCGCCCAGCGGGTGCGCTTCAAGGGGTTCGGCGCCTACTCCCTGGACATCGAGGTAATGGCGTGGGTGATGACCCAGGACTTCGTGGAGTTCACCGCCATCGCCGAGGAGTTGAACCTGGCCATCATGCGCATCGTCGAGGCCTCGGGTTCGTCGTTTGCCTTCCCCTCGCAGACGGTCTACCTGGGTCGCGATGGCGGCCTGGACGCGCAAAGGGCTGAGGAAATTGCCCGCACGGTGGCAGAACGGCGAGAGGCGGGCGAGCTGGCCGTTCCCGAGCCCTCTCCCGAACTTCGCGCCGCATTGCAGGGAAAGAACTCGGCCAACGGGGAAGGAATCTGACCCCATGCGGGTTTCATCGCCACCCGGCCGGGTTCCTTCACCCGGACTTCATGCCCCGCCGGGCAAACTTTACCGCCTCGTTTTCGTAGGCTGGCGGCAAGGAGATGGAGAATGAGTAAACCAGATGTAAGCGCCTTGCGCATCGACCCGGCAGCCAGGGGCAGCGAGCCGGCCGGGCGTCGCGGCTGGCTCGTGGGGGGCGCGGCGGGGTTGGTGCTGCTGGCACTCGTGGCGGTCGGGCTGGGTCTGCGGCGGCCTCTGGAGGTGATGGTGGCGGCGGCACAACCGGCGGGTCCGGCGGGCTCGGGGGCGGTGCTCAACGCCTCGGGGTACGTGACCCCGCGGCTGCGCGCCACGGTGGCGGCCAAGATCACGGGGCGAGTGCGCGAGGTGCTGGTGGATGAGGGGATGCCGGTGGAGGCGGGGCAGGTTCTGGCCCGACTGGACGATGCCGATGCGCAGCGGCGGCTGGCGGCGGCCGAGGCGGAGGCGGCGGTGGCGCAGGCGGCGCTCGCCGACCTGGAGGTCCGTCTGGACAACGCCCGCCGGGAGCAGGTGCGCGCCCTGGCGCTGCTGGCCGAGGGGGTGGGCACCGAGCAGGTGGCCGACGCCGCCCGCACCTTGACCGATAGCCTGGAGGCCCAGATCCTCCTGGCGAGGCAGCGGGCGCGATCGGCTCGCGCACAGGTGGACATCGTCCGCCAGGATCTGGAGAACCACACCATCCGCGCGCCCTTCGCTGGTATCGCGGTGTCCAAGGACGCCCAGCCGGGCGAGATGGTATCGCCCATGTCAGCCGGCGGCTCCTTCACCCGCACGGGCATCTCCACCATCGTGGACATGACCTCGCTGGAAATCGAGGTGGATGTCAACGAGTCCTACATCGCCCGGGTGACCCCGGGCCAGCGGGTGGAAGCCACTCTGGATGCCTACCCCGACTGGCGCCTGCCGGCCCGCGTCCGCACGGTGATTCCCTCGGCGGATCGCCAGAAGGCCACGGTGAAGGTGCGCATCTCCTTCGACCAGCTCGACCCCCGCATCCTGCCGGACATGGGGGTGAAGGTGGCGTTCCTGGAACCCAGGGCCGAGGGCGAGGAGCCGGCGGCGGCGCGGGCGCTGGTGCCACGGCGGTCGGTGCGTCGCGAGGGGGCGGCGGAGGTGGTGTACCTGCTGGTCGGGGACGTCCTGGAGCGCCGGGCGGTGCGCACCGGGCGCGAACGCGGCGACGGGGTGGAGATCCTCGCCGGTGTGACGGCCGGTGAGCTGGTGGTCACGGGGGCCCAGGGGGAGCTGAAAGACGGCGCGCGAGCGCGTATCAAGAGGTAACTTCACGACAGGCGCCACGTAGTCATGGTGGATTCGGGGAGGTCGGCATGGTGAGAGTGGATGGCGTTGACGCGCCCGATACGTTGATTCGGGTGCGCAACCTGGACAAGCGGTATCAGCGGGGGAGCGAGGAGATCCACGTCCTGCAGGGGCTGAACCTGGACGTGGGGCGGGGGGAGTTCGTGGCGTTCATGGGCCCCTCGGGCTCGGGCAAGACGACCCTGCTCAACCTGCTCGGCGGGCTCGACGTGCCCTCCTCCGGCAGCATCACGGTGGACGGCGACGAGCTGACGCGCATGTCCTCCGCCAAGCTCACCCGCTGGCGCGCCCGCCACGTGGGTTTCATCTTCCAGATGTACAACCTGCTGCCGGTGCTCACGGCGTTCGGCAACGTGGAACTGCCGCTGCTGCTCACCCGCCTCAACCGGGCGCAGCGCCGCCGCCAGGTGGAGACGGCGCTGGCGCTGGTGGGGCTGGCCGACCGCATGCACCACTACCCGCGGCAGCTGTCGGGGGGCCAGGAGCAGCGCGTGGCGATTGCCCGCGCCATCGTGGCCGATCCCTCGTTCCTGCTGTGCGATGAACCCACCGGGGACCTGGATCGAGCCAGCGCCGATGAGATCCTCGCCCTGTTGACGGCGCTGGCCAAGGATCACGGCAAGACCATTCTCATGGTCACCCACGATCCGCGCGCCGCCCAGCGCGCCGACCACGTGCTCCATCTCGACAAGGGGGTGCTGGTGGAGGCCGCCGGGGAGGCGGCGCGGGCGTGAAGTACCTGGGTTTGCTCCTGGCCAACTTGCGCCGCAAGAAGACGCGCACCGTGTTGACGGTGGGCTCCTTCGCGGTGGCGCTGTTCCTGTTCGGTCTGCTGGCGGCAATCCACTTCGCCTTCTATCAGGGGATCGAGGTGGCAGGGGCGGATCGGCTGGTGGTCATCAATCGGGTATCCATCATCCAGCCGTTGCCGCTCTCCTACCGGGATCGCCTGTTGCAGCTCCCCGGGGTGAAGGCCGTGACCTCCGCCAACTGGTTCGGGGGGGTGTACCAGGACGAGCGCAACTTCTTCCCCCAGTTCGCGGTGGACCATGAGACGTACCGGGAGATGTTCCCGGAGTTCCTCATCGATGACGACCAGTGGCAGTCGTTCGTGGGCGATCGGCAGGGGTGCGTGGTGGGGGCCGCCCTGGCGCAGCGCTTCGGCTGGCAGCTCGGGGATCGCATCCCCATCCGCGGGACCATCTTTCCCGGGACCTGGGAGTTCAACATTCGCGCCATCTACCGCGGCAGCCGGCCGGGGGATGACGAGGGGCAGTTCTGGTTCCGGCGCGACTACCTGGAAGAGCGCGGCCCGCAGTGGATCAAGGGGCTGGTGGGGTGGTACACGGTGCGGGTGGACAACGGGGACGACGCGGCGGCGGTGTCGCGCGCCATCGATGAGCGCTTCGCCAACTCGCCCTACGAGACCAAGACCGAACCGGAGCGCGCCTTTGCCGCTTCTTTCGCCAAGCAAATGGGCAACATCGAGGCGTTGATCCTGATCATTGGCGGGGTCGTCTTCTTCACCCTCCTGCTGGTGACCGGCAATACCCAGGCGCTCGCGGTGCGAGAGCGCACCACGGAGCTGGCGGTGCTCAAGACCATCGGGTTTTCGAACCGCTTCGCGTTGGTGTTGGTGCTGGCTGAATCCCTCCTGGTGGCGCTGGTGGGTGGACTGCTCGGCATCGCGGCGGCCAAACTGGTGACCCCGGGGCTGACCGAGGCACTCCCCGGTTTCACCGTGTTCCTCCCCACCGGTGACCTGCTCCTCGGCCTGCTGCTGGCGCTGGCGGTCGGGCTGGCGGCGGGTCTGCTGCCGGCGTTGTCGGCCATGCGTCTGAAGGTGGTCGACGCCCTGAGGAGGGTGTAGCCATGGCCATTCCCCTCATTTACAACGTGCGCAGCGTGCGACAGCGGTGGGTCTCGGCCATCGTCGCGGTGGCTGGGATCGCCGGAACGGTGGCGGTGTTCGTGGCCATGCTGGCGCTGGCGCAGGGGTTCAAGGCGACGCTGGTGGCCTCCGGTTCACCGGAAAACGCCATCGTGCGCCGCGCCGGGGCCTCGTCGGAAATGGAATCGATCATTGCCCTGGAGCAGGTGCGAGTGCTGGAGACCGCCCCCGGGGTCAGACAGGACGAGGGCGGGCCCCTGGTCAGCGCCGAGGTGGTGGTGGTGGCGGCCTTTCCCCTGGCCGCCACGGGAACCGACGCCAACGTCCAGGTGCGGGGAACCTCGCCCCGCGCCTTCGCGGTGCGACCCTCGGTACGAATCGTGAGCGGCCGGGCCTTCGAGCCGGGCTTGACGGAGCTGGTGGTGGGGAGCAACGCGGCACGCGCCTACGCTGGCTTCGAGCTGGGAAGTCACGTGCGCTTTGGCGGGGCGAACTGGACGGTGGTGGGGGTGTTCGACGCCGGAGGTAGCGCCTTCGATTCCGAGCTATGGTGCGACGCCAACGTCCTCAACCAGGTCTTCCAGCGCCCGCAGAATGTTTTCCAGTCGGTGACGGTGCGCCTGACCGGCGCCGAGGCGCTGCGCGAGCTCAAGGACGCGGCCACCGCCGATCCGCGCCTCACGGTGCAGGTGGACCGGGAGGTGGAGTACTACGAGAAACAGTCGCGACAGCTGACGACGCTGATCACGGTACTGGGCACCTTGATCGCCGGGGTGATGG
Source organism: Acidobacteriota bacterium (assembly GCA_039961755.1). Taxonomy (GTDB): domain Bacteria; phylum Acidobacteriota; class Thermoanaerobaculia; order Thermoanaerobaculales; family Thermoanaerobaculaceae; genus CALEVZ01. The sequence goes on from JABRVY010000266.1 coordinate 6,475, forward strand.
GGATCGGGGCGGTGTTCGCCGCCCTCAATACCATGTACTCCGCGGTCGCCCAGCGGGTGCGGGAAATCGCCACCATCCGCGCCCTGGGCTTCGGCGGTACGGCAGTGGTGGCATCGTTCCTGGTGGAGGCCTTGCTCATTGCCCTGGCGGGCGGCCTGCTGGGGTGTGTGCTGGTGCTACCCCTGAACGGCCTGACCACCGGGACCATGAACTGGCAGACGTTTTCCCACCTCTCCTTCGCCTTTCGCGTCACGCCTGGACTGCTGGCCGCAGGTCTGCTCTTCTCCTTGCTGATGGGCGTCGTCGGTGGGCTGCCTCCGGCGCTGCGCGCGGCGCGCCTGCCAGTGGCGGCGGCTCTGCGAGAGTTGTAGCCAATGCCTGCCTCCACCTGACACCCTGGCAGCGCAGCTGTCGTGAAAGGTGTAACATGAAAGGGGCAGGCGGCGGGAGGGAGTGCGGACGCGACGGCAGCAAGGGAGGTCGGCGATGAAAACACGGCACGCGGGCGTTCTGCTGGTTGCGGCGGCAGCGCTCTCGGGGTGCAGCGGCGAGCTGCGAATCGGGGTCGTGTTGCCTGAAACCGGGGATGCGGCGGTGTACGGCGCCACCATCAAGCAGGGTATTCAGCTGGCCTTCGAGCAGGGCCAGGCAAACGGACGCATCCCCGAGAACCTCCTCATCGAGTATCGGGACAGCCGCTCCCAGCCCGATGTGGCCGCGGCGCTCGCCAAGGAGCTGTACGACCAGGGGGCGCTGGCGGTCATTGGCGGGGTCACCACCGCCGAGGCGCTCGCCATGGTGCCGGTAGCCGATCGGGCCGAGCGCATCCTCATGTCCCCCTCGGCTTCCGCCCCCGAGCTGTCGCGCAACAGTCTGTTCTTCTTTCGCACCTGCCCCTCGGACGACCTGGAGGGCCCTCAGATCGTCAAGATCCTCACCCGTTCCCCGGAAACCCGGGCGGTGCTGATCATTCAGGAGCCGGGTCCCTACGCCAGTGGGCTGCTGCCCGTTGTCCTGGGGGAAATGCGCAAGCGCAACGTCGAAGTGTGCGGCACCGCGCCCATCCAGATGACCGATGCGGATTGGGAGAAGAAGTTGCACGACCGCATTACCTCTCGTCAGCCCCCGGCCACCTTCGTGTGCGCCTCCGGCGGTAACCTGCTGGCGGCCGTCCGTGCCTTGCGAGCCATTCAGTACAACGGTCTGATCGTGGCCACCTCGGGGTTGGCGGCGAGGGAAATCATCCGGCAAGGGGGGGCGGCGCTGGAGGGCGTCTTCTTCCCCATGGTGGCGGTGAACTGGATCCAGCCCAAGGACGAGATCGTCAAGGAATTCCTGACCTCCTTCCAGAGCCGCTACGGTGTGCGCCCGGATATCTTTGCCGCGCAGGGCTACGACGCCGCCTTGGCGGTCGGTCTGGCGTACGCCTCCTTGAGCACCCGCTCAGGAAAGGATCTGCAGCTGCGCTTGAAGGGCCTGGGTGAAACGGCCGGGGTCACGGGCAACCTGGCCTTCGACGATTACGGCAGCATCAAGCACTTTCCGCGCACCTACTGGATCCGCAACGGCGCGGTGGACGACTTCGAGCAGTACCTGGAGGAGGAAAAGAAAAGGCTCCAGCGCCAGTGGGAGGAGCTGATGAGTGGCCGGCGCTGAGGGGGCGAGGAGTCCGGCTCGAGGGTCGGGGGCGGGGGATCGTGGCCGACGTGCCGGCCATCAACGACGCCACAGGCCGAGGAGGAGGCTGACTCCCGCTGCCACCAGCAGCGCGGTGGCGAGGCGCCCATCGCCTCCCCGATCGCGGAGGACCGCCCCGGCCACCAGCAGCCCGGACGCGGCCACGAACCAGGCCAGTCGGTCCAGAGCCCGCTCCAGGCGTTGCAAGCGCTCCCGCGCCTCGGGGCTGAAGGAGGACTTGACCGCCATGCCGCCGCGCTCCATGTGGGCGAGGAGGCGGTCCAGCTTGGCGGGGGCGCGCAGCAGCGCCCGCGCCACCTCCCCCAGCTCTTCGATCACGCCACCGCGTGAGTCGTCGCGGAGCAGGCGCTCGGCGAAGGGGAGGGTCTCGCTCCAGGGGTCGAAATCGGGGTCGAGGGTGGTGCACAGCCCGGCGAGAATCCCCACCGCCCGCAGGGCGAACAGCATGTCGGCCTGCACCTGGATGGGGGCCTCGAAGAGGAGATCGCGGTACTCGTGGGCGAGGTGGCGAGCCTCGGCGAGGGCCACCTCCTTGAGCTGGGAGATGCGCACTCCCCAGAAGCGCGCCAGGATGGCCTCGTGGGCCTCCACCAGGCGCTCCAGGTCGGCCTCGGGCAGCAGGGTGCCGGCGGTCACGTAGGCGTCCACGATCCGGCGGGCGTCGCGGGTGCCCAGGCCGATGGCAAACTCCCGGAGACCCTGGCGGAGGCGCTCGGGGATGGTGGTCATCATGCCGAAATCCACGAACGCCAGCTCGAAAGGGGTAGGGCCCGCTCCTGCCCCGGCGCGGGCGGGGGGGACGAGGG
>JABRVY010000267.1:0-3546 GCA_039961755.1 Acidobacteriota bacterium
GTGGCGGGGCTGGCCCTGGCCACCAAGATCTCGGCGGCGCCCCTGGCCCTCCCCCTGGGGGTGGGGCTGGCCCTGTTCGCAGTGCGGCGGCGGTCGCTGCGCGCCGGCCTGGCCGCCGGGGTCGCCGCCGCCGGGGCGGCGGTGCTCGCCTTCCTGCTCGCCCAGCCCTACGCGGTGCTGTCGCACACGCGCTTCGTTGCCGACGTGCTGGAGCAGAGCCGGATGGTGCGCCAGGCGGGGCTCTATCCCTACACCCACCAGTACGTGGGGGCACCGCTGGTGCTGTACGAGGTGCGAGAGCTGGTGCTGTGGGGGATGGGGCCCCTCCTGGGGGTGGCGGCTCTGGCGGGCCTGCTGAGTCGGTTGCGCCGGCGCACTCCGGCGGCGGAGTGGCTGCTGCTAGCGTGGGTGGTGCCTTTCTTTCTGATCAACGCCTCCTTCGAGATCAAGTACCCCCGCTACCTGCTCCCCGTCGTGCCGCTGCTGTGCCTGTGGGGGGCGGCGCTGTTGAGCCGCCTGGCCGGGCGAAGCCGGGGTGGTCGCTGGCTGCTCCTCGCCGTTCTGGCCGGCACGGCCCTGTACGCCACGGCGTTTACCTCTATTTATACGCGGGAGCACACGGTGCGGCGGGCCTCCGCCTGGCTGTACGAGCACGTGCCGGCGGGCAGCCGCGTGCTCACCCCCGAATGGGACGAGGGGTTTCCCTTTCATCTGCCCGATCGCTCCCCGGAACGCTACCGGGGGGTACAGTTCCCCTTCTACGAGCACGACTCCGAGGCCAAGGTGCGGCGGCTCGCCGCCGAGCTGGCCGCCGCCGACGTGGTGGCCTTCCCCACCCGCCGCATCCCGGGCTCGGTGACCCGCGCGGAGACCACCTTCCCGGTCACCGCCCGCTTCTTCCGCCTCCTCTGGGCAGGGGACCTGGGATTCCGGCTGGAGCAGGTCTTCACCTCTCGACCGGGTCTGCTGGGCCTGGAGCTGCCCTCGGAGCTCGCCGACGAGTCCTTCTCCGTGTACGACCACCCCAAGGTGATGATCTTCAGGAAGGTCAAGCCCCTGAGCGCGGCCGAGCTGGAGGCCGCCATCCTCGCCGGCGTGCCGTCCGTGCCCCTCAGCCGGGACGACCTGCTGCTGGCCGACGGCCCCCCGGGGGAGTCGGCGCCCCTGATTCCCCGCTGGCTCCTCACCTCCTCCTGGGCGGCCACGGTGGGGTGGCTCGTCCTGCTGCAGCTGCTGGGGTGGCTGGCCTGGCGGGTGCTGGCCCGCGCCGGGTGGTCGGGTCCGGGCCTTTGGGCCCTCGCCAAGGTCCTGGGGCCGTTGGGCTTCGCCGTCATCGCCTGGCTTGCGGTGAGCCTCGGGTGGATGCGCTTTACCCGGGCCGATCTGGTGACGTTCCTGGCGGTGCTGGCGGGGGCGGTGCTGGCCACCACCCGGCGACCCCCGCCGGTGCCGCGGCGGGAGCGCTGCCTGACCGAGGCCGTGGCCTGGGGGGCCTTCGCCCTGTTCCTGTTGTTCCGGGCCGCCCATCCGGAGGTGTTCTGGGGCGAGAAGCCCATGGACTTCGCCATCCTGAACGCCCTGGACCGCACCTCCTCGCTGCCCCCCCCGGAGCCCTGGTTTGCCGGTTCTTCCCTGCACTACAGCTACTTCGGTCAGTTCATGGTGGCGGCGTGGGGCAAGACGCTGGGGGTGCCACCGGCGTACTCCTTCAACCTGGGGATTGCCGCCGTGGCCCTGCTGCTGGCAGCGGCGGCCTTTGCCGCGGCGGTGACCCTCACCGGCCGCCCCCGTAGCGGCGTTTACGCCTCTGCCCTGGCGCTGCTGGCCGGCAACCTGGCCGGGCCGGTGGAGGCCATCTCCCGCAAGGCCATCAACTTCGACTACTTCTGGGCGACCAGCCGGGTCTTTGCTCCGGCGATCAACGAGTACCCCTTCTGGAGCCTCCTGTTTGCCGACCTGCATGCCCATCTGCTCGCCGCCCCGCTGGTGGTCACCCTGGCGGCGCTGGCTCTGCGCCTGGCCTTCGCGGAGAGCAGACGGACCGGCCCCACGGCCGCCGCTACCCTGCTGCTGGCCACCGCCGGCACCGCCGGGGCGATCACCGTCACCAACGGCTGGAGCCTGCCCACCGTGACGGCCCTGATCGCGGGCGCAGCGGGGCTGGGATGGTGGCATCGACCCCGGCGCACGGCGGCGGCCGCCCTGGGCCGGGTGGTGCTGCTGCCCGCCCTGCTGCTGGGCGGCGCCTGGCTGCTCTTCCGGCCGTTCTGGGCCAGCTTCGTCTCTCCCCCCCGCCACTGGGGGTGGGAGGCGGGGCCCTACGCCCCGCTCACCGGCTATCTGCTGGTGCTGGGAGTGTTCGTGGTGTTGCTGCTGCCGGGGCTGGCCCGCCGCCCCTCGGCTCGCCCCGAGGCCCCCGGGTGGGAGTGGAACCCACTGACCGGTCAAATCTTGCTTGTCCTCGGGGGACTGGCGGTGGCGGCCGAGCTGCTGCTTCGCCTGCTGGGGCGCCCCGCCTCCCTGCCGGCGGCCCTGCCCCTGGCCATCGGGGCGGCCCTGGCGGCAGGCTTCTCGGCCCTGCGGCGCGACGCCCCGCGGGGGGTGTGCGGGGCAGCTTTCCTGGCCTCCCTGGCCTTTTCCATGACCGCGGCGTGCGAGGTGGCCTTCGTGTGGGACCGCATGAACACGGTGTTCAAGTACCACTTCGAGGCCTGGCTGCTGCTGGCGGTGGCCGGCGGGGTGGTGCTCACCGAGGTGCTGCCCGGGGTGGCGGGGCGCACCGGGGCCGCCTGGCGCGCCGCCCTGGCCGTGGTCCTGGCGGCCTCGGCGTTCACCTCGGTGACCGGCGCCTGGGGGCGACTCCTCTACCGCCACACCGGGGGACCTCGCTGGACCCTGGACGGGCAGGCGTTCCTTCGCCTCACCTCCCCCCACGAGGCAGCGGCCTTCGACTTTCTCAATCATTTCGTGCCCGGCACCCCCACCCTGGTCGAGGCCCAAGGGCCGGCGTACCAGCAGTACGGGCGGGCCAGCATGCACACCGGGCTGCCCATCGTGGTGGGGTGGGAGTACCACCTCATCCAGCGCAGCCAGCGTCACGGCGACATCCTGACCCGGGCCCGGGCCGTGGAGGCCGTCTACACCTCTCCCGAGCAGGGGCAGGTGGCCGCGGCGCTGGCCCGGTACCACGCGGCGTTCGTGCTGGCAGGGCGCGCCGAACGGGAGCGCTACGGCCCCCTGGCCGGCGCCAACTTCGCCTCCTGGCCCGATCTCCTGCGCCCGGTGTTCCAGCGCGGCAACGTCACGATCTACGCGGTGTGCGGCCAGGGGGCACTGCCGCTCGAGGTGATCCCCCGCACCGCCACCCCTCCCTCACCCATGCCCGTTCCGCCGGTGGCGGCCACGACCGTCCCCCTGGAGCGCCTGGGCCAGCCCCGCGGCGTCGCCGTGGGACAGGACGGGGCCGTCTTCGTGTGCGACTTCGAGAACCACCGCATCCTCAAGCTGGATCACCAGTTGCGTCCCCTCCTGGGGTGGGGCCGGGAG
>JABRVY010000268.1:0-3722 GCA_039961755.1 Acidobacteriota bacterium
CCACCGCCCCCACCCTGCCGGTGGACTCGGGGTGAGCTGCCAGGAAGGCGGCCGCCGCCGCCAGCCCGGCCACCACCTGGGCGGTGTCCGCCTCCCGGATCATGGCGCGCGCCGCGTCCTCGTCGGCAGGGGTGCCCCCCCGGAGGGAGAGCATGTCGGGGGCCAGCGCCAGAAACCCCTCCAGGGCAAGGCGGCGGGTGACGTCCCGGATGTGGGCGTTGAGCCCCCGGTTCTCGTGGATGACGATGACCCCCGGGCGCTTGCCCTCGCCCTTCGCCCGTGCCAGGTACCCGGACAACGGAGCCTCCGGCGGACCGAAACTCACCACGCTGGTACTCAGCCGTGGATCCTCCTCGGCGACCAGGCCGGCGTGCGCCGGCCGGTTCTGCAGCAGGGCGAGAGCAGCGGCGGCCGCGGCGCTGCCCCCGACCAGGCCGGCCAGCCGGGCGAGGAACTCCCGACGGTCCATCCCACCGTGGGTGTAGGCGTCGTACAGGTCAATGACTCGCTGGTCCACCCCTCACCCCCACTCGGCTGAATTCCCTCTACCTGGCGAAAAAGAACCGCAACTATTGAAAGTCGAATCCCAACCGCCATATTTCCGAGCGGTCGGCGCGCCATCAGGGTCAGGGAGGCTCGAAGCCTGACCGATGCCCCCGGACATGCGACGGGGGGCAGCGGCGCTGCCCCCCGCCTGGTCGATGGCTCGAGCGCTCCGGTGATCCGGCGCTGCGGGCGGCTGCGGGCTACCCCTCCTTGCGAATGAGGCGGCCCAGGGCGACCCGGTCGGGCTGCAGCAACTCGGCCACCCGCCCGGGGTCGATGTCGGCCACGATGATCTGGCCCACCTCCTCGGAGACCTGGCGGAACAGCCCCTGGTCGCGCATCTTGCCGGCCTGGTAGCGGTTGTCCTCGGTGGGGGTGACGTAGTGCACCGACTCGGCCCGGTAGCGGTGCACCAGCCACAGGTGCACCAGGGTCATGAGGCGCTTCTTGCGCAGGCCCTCGTCGAAGGTGTTCTGATCGCGCACCGACAGGATCACCCGCTCCTGCCGGTCCTGGATGGCGGCAAAGATGACGTTGGCCACCTTCTCGCCGCCCCGCCGGATGGACAGCTCCAGCAGCTCCGAGCCGGCCCGGTAGGGTTTGAGGTCCACCTGCAGACGACCGGGGATCTGGTAGTGGGCGCACCAGATCTCCAGCCACTCCTCGAGCAGCTTCTTGGGCACCTCGATCTGCAGGAGATGCTGGTGCTGGGTGGAGCCTTGACCCATGGCCTTGGTGGTGGCGGTGCGGCCGGTGGAGGCGGCCAGGGCGGCATCGACACGAGGGCCGCCCACCAGCGTCTGGGGCGTCCGGTAGGGGGACTCCAGCAGGCGGATCTTGCGCTGCAGCCGGGCCAGGGCCAGCATGCCGTCCTGGCGAAGCGCGGTGGCGAACTCCTCGGCGGCCACGCCGTCGATCTGGTGCCCGCCGTAAGTGATGAAGTTGAAGACGAACCCCAGCTTGCCCAGCTCCTCGGGGAAGCGGCGCATCTCGTCGTCGCTCATCCCGGTGGAGTCCCAGTTGAAGGAGGGGGAAAGGTTGTACGCCAGCATCTTGTCGGGGTAGACGGCGTGGATGGCCTCGGCGAAGTGTCGGGCCTCGGCGAGGTTGGCGGTGGCCGTCTCCATCCACAGGAGGTCGGCAAAGGGGGCGACCGCCAGTGACTTGGCGATGGCGTACTCGATGCCTCCCTGCACCTGGTAGTAGCCGTCGGGGGTGCGGGCGTGCTCGCAGTCCCAGACGATGCTCACCCCCAGGGCGCGGGCGCGCCGCCGGGCGTCGGCCAGCGATGCCGTGCGGGCAAACTGGCGCCACTCGGCGACGGCGCTGTCCGAGATCTCTCCCTCGGCGGCCCGAAACTCCAGCACCTCGGCCACCGCCTCGCCGTAGGTGTGCAGCCCCGCCTCCAGCTCCCACTGCTCGGCGAACTTGCCGGTGATGCCGTCGAAGAAGTGATCGGGGTTGCCGCCCGGCCGCTCCCGGTAGGACTGGACGGCGCCGGCGATGATGTCGGCCAGGCCCGAACGCTCCAGCCAGGCGTCGGCAGCGGCCAGCTCGTCTTCGGAGAGGCCGTACAGCAGGTGGCCGTTGAACTCCGTCAGCCCCAGCCGGTAGAGGTGGCGCAGCAGGGCCACGAAGGCGGCCTTGTAGGAGGGCATGTTGACGTTGGTGGACCCCAGGATGAACGGCTGGTCCCGCTCGTCGGCGCGGCTGTCGAGCAGGTTGGCCGCCTCGGCGTCGGTGCGGGCGACGATGATGCCCGGCACCCCCATGACGTCCAGCTGGAAGCGGGCGGCGTTCAGGCGCTTGATCTGCTCGTCGCAGGCGACCAGCACCTTGCCCCCCTGGTGACCGCACTTCTTGGTGCCCGGCCGCTGGTCCTCGATGTGGTAGCCGGGCACCCCCACCTCCACGAAGCGGCGGATGAGGTTGCGCACGTGGGCGTCGCCGCCGTGGCCGGTGTCGGCGTCAGCGATGATGAACGGCCGGTAGTCGACCACCGGCGTCTCCTGGCGCTGCTTCTCGCTCATCTGGGCGCGCTGGTACACCTGGTTGCGGTCGGCGGTCAGCAGCGCCCGCACGATCACCGCCGCCTCGTCGGGGACCTGACTCAGGGGGTAACTGGCCAGGTCGGGGCCGGGGTCCTCGCTCACCGACCCCTTGGCCGAGGTGGCCCAGCCCCCCAGGTAAATGGCCTCGATGCCCATGCGCTTGATGGTCACCGCCTGCCCCGGCGAGTAGGGGCCGAAGGTGGTGATGCCCTTGCCCTGGGCAAACAGCTCCCGCAGGCGGGCATAGAGTCCCGCCGCCGCATCGCGGGCCACCGGGTACTCCACCCGGATGGTGCCCCGCTGCTCCGCCACCTGCCGGGCGGTGTGCAGGCGGGTGATGCCGGCAAAGCGTTCACTCTCGAACCAGCGTTGGATCTCCGCCACAAGTGCCTTCATGTCGTCCATCGTCTCCTCCTGCGCGCACCATCAAAAGTCCAGGTTTTCCGTCACCCGCCGGCCCTCGCGCTCGTAGGTCTCCAGGTACAGGGAGATGCGCTCGCGGGCTCGTCCCAGATCGTGATTGTCCAGGTTCAGGTTCAACAGGTCGATGTACCAGGGCGCCTTGAGGGGGTGGGTGACGTAGGCGGCGACGATCTCCCGGGCGATGGGCAGGGTGGTGTCCTTGGACTCGTCGTAGACGTCCCGGTGGGAGGCACGCCGCAGCTTCTGGTACTCCTCCTCCAGCAGGCGGTCGAACAGCCGGCGGTCGAACACCTCCCCGGCCCGCACCCCCGTCTCCGGGTCGTCCTCGCTGAAGCGGGCCCCCTTGTGCAGCCACTCCCACAGGATGGACAGGCGGATCTCCCCCGTGGCCATGTCCTCCATCAGGTAGAGGACGCTGTCGTCCCCGAAGAAGTCGGCGGGCTTGAGGGCCGCCGCCTGGTACCCCTGGCCGAAGGCGTTGCCGTACTGCAGCGCCACGCTCAACAGGTCCCGCGCCCCGCGCACGGTGCGGGGGGCGGGCTCCAGCAGGCGGAGGGCGGCGGCGTCCTCCTCGGTGTAGGTGAGGGACGGGAACGGACGGCCCATCTGGTTGTCCTCGCCGATCTTCTCCCACACCGGCCGGACGATGTGGACCATCTTCCAGTGGGCCACCCACTTCCCCGAGGCCCCGGCGCGCTGCTC
>JABRVY010000269.1:0-5664 GCA_039961755.1 Acidobacteriota bacterium
CCACCGCCCCGACGCCTCCCTCCAGCGCCGCCACGCACTCCTCCAGCGCCGCGATGGTGGGGTTACCCAGACGGGTGTAGATCAGTCCGCCCGAGCTGCCCTCGAACCGCCGCGCCCCCTCCTCGGCGGAGGGGAAGGCAAAGGTAGAAGACTGGTAAATGGGCACCGACACCGCCCCGCGGTGCTCCAGGGGGTCGAAACCAGCGTGAATGGCCCGGGAGTGCCGTCGCCTGCTGCCGTCGTTCATGGTCTCCTCCGATTCCGAAACTCTAGTCCTTGCCCCGCCGCATCACCAGCCACACCCCGGCCAGTACCACGGCGATGCCGACCCCCATGTACCAGGTGATCACCTCGTCCAGCAGCACCACCCCCAGCACCATGGCCACCACCGGGTTGATGTAGGTGGAGCTGGCCACCCGGGTGGCGTCCATGTGGCGGAGCAGAAAGAAGTAGGCCGAAAACGCCACCAGCGACCCGAACACCACCAGATAGGCCAGCGCCGCCGCGGCGCGCCAGGTGAGGGGCCCCACCATCGCCTGGCCGCGCAGTGCCGCCACGATCATCAGCACCACTGCCCCGGAGGCCATCTGGGCAACGGTGAGCGCCAGCGGGTCGTACCGCTCCCGGATACGCCGCACCCCCAGCGCCGTGGCCGCCCAGATGAGGGCCGAGGTCACCACCACCAGCGCCGCCGCAAGCTCCGGCGTGACCGCCCGCCACGGCGCCAGCAGAATCGTCGTCCCGAGAAAGCCCAGGATCACCCCCACCCACCCCCCGAGCCTGAGGCGCGTTTCCCCGGGGTAGAGGGGGGTGAGCAGTGCCGCCCACACCGGATTGACGGTGATGAGCAGCGCCGTGTAGGCGGAGTCCAGCCGCGTCTCGGCCCAGAAGATGGCGCCGTTGCAGACGCCGATGAACAGCACTCCCACCGCGAAGGCGGGCAGCCAGTGGCGCAGGGGGCCGGGAAACCCGACGGCGCGCCAGCGCGCCCAGACGTAGGCCAGCCCGGTGGCCAGCGCGTAGCGGATGCCCGCGAAGAAGAAGGGGTCGAAGCTCTCCAGCCCCACCTTGATGGCCAGGTAGGTGGAGCCCCAGATGAAGGAGATCAGTCCGTACGCCGCCGCCAGCGAGATTCGCGAGGCACCCGCCACAAGGGCGCATCCTACACCCGCGCGCACGTCGCTGCCCGCCGGCGATGGCCCTGGGGGTCGGGCCCCGAACCTCCGGGTAGGCCCCGACCCGGTGGGTGTCGGTCGGGGCGGCGTCTTGAGCCGCGACCTACCCGCGCGATTTCAAGAGATCGCGGATCTCCTCCAGCAGCACTTCCTGCTTCGGAGGCGCCGGCGGAGCTGCCGGAGCTTCCTCCGCCTTCCGCCGCAGGCGGTTCATCCCCTTGATGAGCAGGAAGATGGCGAAGGCGACGATGAGGAAGTCGACGGCATTCTGGATGAACTGTCCGTACCTCAAGGTCACCGCTGGCACGTCACCGGCCGCCTCCTTGAGGGTGAGCGCGAACTTGGTGAAGTCCATCCCCCCCACCAGCAGGCCCAACGGCGGCATGAGAACGTCGTTCACCATGGAGGAGACGATCTTGCCGAACGCCCCCCCGATGATGATCCCCACCGCCATGTCCACGACGTTACCGCGCATCGCAAACTCGCGAAATTCCTTGAGCATTCCGTTCTCCTTTCGAAGTTGAACGATGATACACAATCGCCGCTTCGCCGGGAGAATCGGGCACGGAAGGACCGCCCCGCACGTCGACTATACTGACCGCCCATGGCTGAGGTCTGGATCACCGGCATCGGCCTCGTCACCGCCCTCGGTTGCGACCGCGAAACCACCTGGAGCCGCCTCCTCCGGGGCGAGAGCGGTGTCGCTCCGCTGCGCCTGTTCGACACCACCGGCTACCGCACCCACCTGGCGGCCCAGGTGGACGACTCCTGCCTTACCCTGCCGTCGGTGGCGGCGGCGGCGCTGCGGCACGCCTCCCGCACCTCCCGGCTGGGGATCGCCGCCGCCGCGGAGGCCCTCACCGACGCCGGCCTGCCCATCCAGGCGGGGGTGAAGCACCCGTGGGGGGTGGTGTTCGGCGGCGGCTCGGCGGGGTTGTTCGAGGCGGAGGAGTTCCTGCGCCGGCGACTGCGCCACGGCCACCGCACCCGCGCCCTGAACGAGTTCCTGGAGGTACCCCAGGATGCCTCCACCGACCGGGTGGCCGAGGCGTTCTCCCTGGCCGGACCGCGGGTGACGGTGACCACCGCCTGTTCCTCCTCCACCGTGGCGGTGGGGCTGGCCGCCGAGATGGTGGCCCACGGGGAAACCGAGGTGGCGCTGGCAGGGGGGGCCGACGGGCTGTGTCGCCTCACCTTCGCCGGGTTCAACTCCCTGCGGGCGGTGGACGCCGAGCCGGCCAAGCCCTTTGACCGGCGCCGCAAGGGCCTGAACCTGGGGGAGGGCGCGGCGGTGCTGATCCTGGAGAGTGCCGAACGGGCGCGGGCGCGCGGGGCGCGGCCCTACGCCCGGGTGCTGGGGTACGGGGTCACCGCCGACGCCTTCCACATGACCCAGCCGGATGCCTCCGGAGCCGCCTGGGAGCGCACCGTGCGCGCCGCCCTGGCCGACGCCGGCGTGACCCCAGATCAGGTGGACTACATCAACGCCCACGGCACCGCCACGGAGCAGAACGACCCCGCCGAGGTGGCCGCCTACGTCCGGGTGTTCGCGGAGCATCTGGCCCGCATCGCGGTGTCGTCGGTCAAGGGCGCCCTGGGCCACTGTCTGTGCGGCGCCGGCGGCATCGAGGCGGCGATCACCGCCCTGGCGGTGGCTCGGGCCATGGTGCCACCCACCGCCGGCTTCGCCGAGCCCGACCCCGCCTGCCCGGTGGATGCCGTCCCCGGCGCGGGCCGTCCCTGGCCCATCCGCGTGGCGTTGTCGTCCTCCTTCGCCTTTGGGGGTAACTCCGCCGCTCTCGTCCTGGGGAAGGTGGCGTGAACGGCGACGTGTACGTCCGCGCCGTTGGCGTGGTCACTGCCGCCGGCACAGGGATACCGGCGCTGGCGTCGGCGCTGGCCCGAGCCGACTGGCAGGCCACCCTGAGCCCGGAGCGTCCCGACGCGCCGCCCCTGCCCGTGGCCGTGTGCCGCGACTTCTCCACCCAGGGGCACCTGCCGCCCATGGTGGCCCGCCGACTGGACCGGCCGGCCCGGCTGCTGGCCGTCGCCGCCCGGGAGGCCCTCGGCACCGTCGGCGAGCCCTTCCCCTGGCCCCGGGACGAGGTGGGGGTGACCGCCGGGACCGCCAACGCCGGCACCGAGGCCCTGGTCGAGGTGTTGAAGGCGGTCTTCCTGGCCTCCCCCGAGGAAGCGCCGCCGATGCAGTTCCCCTCCACCGTGGCCAACGCTCCGGCGAGCCAGCTTGCCATCCTGGAGAAGTTCGGCGGCCCCAACCTGACCTTCGCCGAGAAGCAGGCGGGCGGGCTGCGCGCCGTGGTGGAGGCGGGGCGCCTGCTGGGGCGGCGGCGCGCGGCAGCGGTGCTGGCCTGTGGTGTGGATGAGGCGCAGTGGCTCAACGCCGAGGCCTACCATCGCCTGCGTTTTACCCGCCGTAGCGCCAGTGGACCCGGTGCCATCCTGGGGGAGGGCGCCGCCGTTCTCCTGCTCTCCTCGAGCCCCGGCGACGCCCCGCTGGCCCGACTGGCCGGCTGGGGGGCCGCCGCTGTCCCCACCGCCACGCACCTCTACCCGTCCTCGGGCGAACCCCTGGCCCGCGCCATCATGCTGGCGCTGGAGCACTCCGGCGCCGCCACCAGGGACGTCGACCTTCTCCTCAGTCTGCACTCGGGAGCGCCGCGCCTGGCGCGGCTGGAGACGGAGGCCCTCGCTAGCGCCCTGGGCCAGCGACGGCCGGCGGCCATGGCGGTCACTGACCGCCTGGGCGAGGGGGCGTTCTCCAGCGCCCTGCGCGCCCTGGTGGCGGTGCTCGCCCTGGGGGGTGCGCCCATCGCCTGGCCACCCCCCCCGCACCTGGCCACCCTGGGGTTCCCTGGACTGTCTCACCCTCCGCGCACCGCCCTGGTGACCGCCCTGGCGGGCGGCGGGTCGGCGGTGGCGGCGGTACTCACCGCTCCCTAGCCGCTCCGCCTACGGGCGCCACGAACAGTTCGGCCAGACGCCGGGCGATGCGGGCGTGGTGCGTTCCCGGCCAGTACACCTGGCCGCATCCTCGACAGCGGGAAAAGCGCTCGGCGTGGGCCGCCACGTAGGGCGGCACCAGGTCGGCGACCGCACCCCGGGACGCATCCGCGAGCACCCCGTTGCAGCGCGAACAGCGGGAGAAAAAGCGCACCGGATCGACGGCGAGGGGCAGGCGGCGGCGCAGCTGGGCGACCTGCCCGGCGAGGTCGTCGCCCTCCACCAGCAGCGCCCGGGGGCCGGTCATCGACACCAGCACGCGGTCCCGGGACAGCAGCCATCGCCCCTCGAGGCGGCAGACGGCCTCGAGTTCGGCATCTCCCAACCCCGGGTCGAAGAGCACGTCGAAACCGGCGAAGCGCAGCCAGCGGGCCAGCGTCCCCAGCATGGCGTCGCACCCGAAGCGCAGCTCGTCCATCGTCCCGGGACAGTGTCCCACGACCGCCGGGGCTGGCGCTCGAGGTCGCCGTGGCGAAGGCGGCGCCGGGAACTGTCACGGCGGGCGGCAAACGGTGTCTGGATCCCCGCCGGTGTGGTAGGATCGATGAGGATGCAGAAAACCCCAGGGGAGGTGCCCATGACGTCGACCCCCGACCGGAGGGAGCAGCACGCTCCGACGGAGCCGGAGCTGCAGCAGCTCTTCGAGGAGCATCAGGCGCGCGAGCGCCGCCTTGAAGAGCTCAAAGCCAAGGGATGGCTGACACTGGAAGAGGAACAGGAAGTGAAACGCTTGAAGAAGGAGAAACTCCAGCTCAAGGATCGCATGGAGAGCGTCCGGCGCGCCCAATCGCAGTGAAGGATTCCCTCCTCCCCTTTGCCCCCGAAGGGTACCCCTTCGTGCTGGTTCCTGCTGTGGCCGGGCTGCTGGCCTGGCTGTTCGGCTACCCCGCCATCGCCATTGCTGCCTGGGCGGTCGCCGTCTTTTGCGTCAGCTTCTTTCGCAACCCGCCGCGTCATTCGGATGCCCCGGAGCACGCCATCCTGGCCCCCGCCGACGGCAAGGTGATTGCCGTCACCGGCGCTCCACCGGCCCTGGCCGCGGCGGGGTTGCCGCACCAGGTTTCCATCTTCATGTCGCCCTTGAACGTCCACGTCAACCGCGCGCCCATCTCCGGGCGGGTGGCCGAGGCCCGCTGGTCGCCGGGGGCCAAGCTGCCGGCCTTCCGCGACAAGGCTTCGGACCTCAACGAACACGCCTTCGTCCGCCTGGAGGGGAAGCTGGGGAACGTGGCCTACAAGCAGATCGCCGGGTCTCTGGCGCGCCGGGTGGTGTGCGACCTCACAACTGGTGACGAGGTGGAGCGCGGGCAGCGGGTGGGCCTCATCAAGTTTTCGTCCCGAGTCGATCTCTTCCTGCCCGCCGAGGCTCGAATCGTGGTCGGGGTGAACCAGCGATGCCGGGCCGGCGTGACGGTGGTGGCCCACTTCCCGCGGCCATGATCGCCCCCCGCGCCCATCGCTTCCGCCG
>JABRVY010000270.1:0-9311 GCA_039961755.1 Acidobacteriota bacterium
GCCACCCCCCGCGCCGCCGCCGCATCCCCCCGGCCGAGGGCGGCAATCACCTCCCTCTCCAGGCGGGACAGCGCCAGGGCGTGCAGGCGGTAGTCGCAAAACGCCTCCCACGTCCAGGGGCACCAGCGCCGCACGATCTCCTCCCCGATCACCCGGGCGTAGGCACGGATCTCGTGCTGGGCGTGGGCGTCCATGCGCAGGGCCAGAAAGTGCAGCAGGTTGTGCAGGTCGATCTTCCAGTAGGCCTCGGTGAAGGTAGCCAGGGGCAGATCCTTGCGGGCCTGCTCCCGGGCCACCCCCGCCGCCAGACGCTCCTGGTACACCTCGCGGCAGGCCCGCTGCAGCTCCGCCTCCCGAGCCGACAGGCGCTCCCCCACCTCGGCGGGGAGGTACCCCTCGGAGCCCTGCCGGTTGCCGCGGGCCTGCATCCGCCACCCCTCGGGGGGGGTGGCGAGCGCCGCGTCAATGGCGATGGAGTAGCGGGTGGAGTACTCGTTGACGCTGGCGGTGCGATGCCGGATCCACTGCCGCCAGGTGTCCATGGGCACCCGCACATGCAGCTTGAGCTCGCACATCTCGAAGGGGGTGGTGTGCCGGTGCCGCAGGAGGTAGCGGATCAGGGAGCGGTCCTCGCTGACGTGCCGGGTGCCCGCCCCGTAGGACACCCGGGCCGCCTGCACGATGGCGGTATCCGAGCCCATGTAGTCCACCACCCGAACGAACCCCCCCTGGAGCACCGGAAAGGGCACCCCCAGCACCTCGTCGAGGGCCGGCACCGAAAGCCGCGTCAGGCGCTGGGGGGAGCCGTTGCCGTCGAGGGGTTCGTCCATGGCCGCGGCGGGGATGCTAGCAGGCCTGCCGGCGACTCGCACCCGCCGACGCCACCCCATCCCTCTCCCACACCACCTTCTCCATCCCCGATGACTCCGCCAAAAAAACTGGGGGTGGGCAAGCCTGCCCTTGCCGTTGCGATCAAGACGTGGTATCAAGATCGCTGCACCTCCCGAGGAGATCCCATGCCCGCATCCCGCCGCCGCCGCCCCTCGCACCTGGCTCCCCTTTCCCGCCGGCAGGTCCTGGCCCTGGGCGGCGCCAGCGCCGCCACCCTGCTGCTCACCCGCTGCGCCGGCCTAAGCGGCCGCCCGTCGCGCAGCGGCGGCGCACCCCTCAACCTCCCCTACGGTCCCATCGACCGCACCCTGGGCGAGGTGGCCCCGACCACCTTCTCCGGGGAGGAGCCGGAGCCCGCCCATCGCCTGCTCTGGGATCGGGAAAGCTTCCTGGGCTCGGCGCCCCCGGCGGGCGACCCCGAGCAGGTCCCGCTGGTGATCGTCGGCGGCGGCATCGCCGGCCTGACCACGGCCTGGCTGCTGCGGGCGCACCGGCCGGTGTTGCTGGAGCGGGCGCCCCGCTTCGGCGGTGCCTCGCGGGGGGAATCCTGGCGTGGCATCGACTACGCCACCGGCGCCGCCTACTTCATCCGCCCCGAGGAGCGCACCCCCATCGCCAGGTTCCTGGAGGAGCTCGACCTCTCGCCCCGCATCAAGACCGAAGAGGACCCCGTTGTGCTGGGCGGCCGGCGCTTCGACCACTTCTGGGAGGGCGCCTCCACGCCCGCGGGCGCCGCGCAGATCCGGCGCCTGGGCAGGTATTTCCAGGCGGTGCTGGAGGAAGAGGAGGGGCAGCTCTTCCCCGACATCCCGGTCACCGACTCCGCCCGCCGCGCCCACGTGGACGATCTTGACCGGCGCAGCTTCCTGGATCACCTGCAGGGGGTGGCCGGCGGCCCCCTGCACCCCCACGCCGCCGCGGTGATCGAGCACTACTGCTGGTCCTCCCTGGGGGCCTCCATGGCCGAGGTGAGCGCCGCCGCGGGGCTCAACTTCTACGCCTCGGAGTTCGGCGAGGTGTGCGTGCTCCCCGGGGGCAACGCGGCGGTGGCCGAGCGCCTGGTGGACCGCCTGGCCACCGGCCTCCCCCCCGGTCACCTGCGCCCCGGCTGCCTGGCGGTGGATGTCCAGGTTGTGGACGAGGGGGTTCGCATTCGCTACGCCGACCAGCAGGGCCGGTTGCACACCCTGCTCGCCCGGGCAGCCGTGCTGGCCTGCCCCAAGTTCGTGGCCGGCAAGATCCTCCGCGAGGCCGAGGCGAGCCGCCTGGCGGCCATCGCCCGCCTGCGGTACCGCGCCTACCTGGTGGCCAACGTGCTGCTGGGCCGCTCGGTGAGGCACGACTTCTACGACCTCTTCCTGGCCGGCGAGGGCACCGCCCCGTACGCCGACCTCGAGGCCGCGGCCGCCCGCCAGGGGGCGACGGACGTGGTCCTGGGCACCTGGGCCCGCCCGCAGCGGGAGCGCACCGTGCTCACCCTCTACCGCCCCCTGCCCTTCGACGGCGGCCGCGCCGCGGTGTACGACGAGGACAGCCACGCCGGCTACCGCGCCCAGTTTGCCGCCCAGCTGGAGCGGGAGATCCTGCCCCTGGTGGGGGCCCGCCCGGCCGACGTGGTGGACCTGCGCCTGGCCCGCTGGGGTCACCCCCTGCCGGTGGCCGAGGTGGGGCTCATCGCCGACGGCGTGCCCGAGGCGCTGGGGGCCCCCTTCCGCGGCCGGGTGTTCTTCGCCCAGCAGGACACCTGGGCGCTGCCCGCCTTCGAAACCGCCGTCACCGAGGCGCTCCTCACCGCCCCCCGGGTGGCCCGGGTCCTCGAGGGCGGCTGACGCTCCTCCACTCCTTGCGTTCCCATCACCACCACCGGTGCTGCGCCACCCCCCGCCAGGGGATCACCTCGCCGGCACGGCGCTGCTGCCCCTCCTCCCCGCCGTACACCACGCACCGCCGCAGCCGGGGCGCCCCCGCAGCCTCGCCCAGCCGCCGGCAAAGCGCCTCCAGCCGGAAAAAGGCATCACCGCTCACGGTCGCTCCTGACTTGCACTCCACCGCCATTGCCTCCTCCCCCACCTCGATCACGAGGTCCACCTCGAAGCCGTTGCGTTCGCGATAGAAAAAGGCGGCAGGGGGCAACCCCCGATGGAGCCGGGCGGTGACAACCTGACCCACCACCCAGTTCTCGAACAGCGCCCCCCGTAGGGGGTGCTCCGGAAGCTGCCGGGGGTCACGAACCCCCAGGAGGGCCGCGGCCAGGCCGGTGTCGAAAAAGTACAGCTTCGGCGTCTTGACCAGGCGCTTGCGCACGTTGGCGTGCCAGGGGGGCAGGCGAAACACCAGAAAGCTGGCCTCCAGCACGGACACCCAGGCCCGCGCCGTGTTGTGGGTGATGCCCGCGTCGGCGGCCAGCGAGGAAAAGTTCACCAGCTGCCCCACCCGCCCCGCACAGAGCCGCAGAAAAGTCTGGAAACTCAAGAGATCACCGATATTGAGGAGGGTTCGCACGTCCCTTTCCACGTAGGTGGCCAGATAGGACCGGTACCAGTCCGGCGGCGGAATCCCCCGGTCGAACACCGCCGGGTACCCCCCGGCCCACAGCACCTCGAACAGCTCCCGCGGAGGGCCGGGGAAGCGCACCACCTCCTCGTAGCTGCACGGCAGGAGCTCCAGCACCGCCGCCCGCCCGGCCAACGACTGGCTCACCCCGGCCAGCACCGACAGGTTGGCCGACCCGGTGAGGATGAACCTGCCGGGACGGGGGTCCTCGTCCACCTCGCCCTGGAGGTAGGACAGCAGCTCCGGGCAGCGCTGGATCTCATCCAGAATCGCCCCGTCGCGCAAGGGCGCCAGGAAGCCCCGCGGGTCGGAGTGGGCAAACTCCAGGACATCCGGAGCCTCCAAGGAGGTGTAGCGGTGCCGGGAAAAGGCAGCGCGGGCGAGGGTGGTCTTGCCCGACTGGCGCGGACCCACCACCGTGACCACCGGAAAGAACCCGGCCAGCTCCTCCAGCTTGCCCCGCAGCGTCCGCTCGATCACCGACCCATCCTGCCTCCCTGCGTGCTCATTGTCAATAGCACTTTCAATCAGCACGCCGGGAGGAGCGGCGCACCGACCCGATTGTGCCCGGACGGCCCTTCGTGCTGCCCGCCTTCGAAACCCGCGTCAGCGAGGGGTGACAGACGGTTGAGCCGCGGCCACCGGCGCCGCCGTTACCGTCGTTCCAGTGGCCCCAACCGCCCTTGTGCTGAGCTCTATCGCCGGTTCTGGGCGCCTGGAAGACCGGGGAAAGGCAGCGGCGACCGTCGGGGTTCCCAGGGGGAGATGAAGCGGGAGCGGGGGTCGCGCTCCTCGGCGACGGCCATGGGGGCCTCCTCGGCTTCCGCCCAGGGTTCGACCTTGCGCCGGCCGAGGCGGGCGTCCATGGCATCGAGCTCCCGGTGGGCCAGCTCGCGAATGTCGCGGCGCAGCCCCTGGGCGGCGATCTCCTCGGTGAACTTGCGCCGCCCCTCCACCAGCTCCGCCACATAGCCCTCGATCTGCTCCTCGCTGTAAAACCCCCGGGGGTCCCACTGGGCGAGGTCCGCCCCCTCGCAGGCCACCACGTACTCGGTGCCCAGGCGCCCGCGGGTGTACTGGTTGGTGCCGCGCAGGTCCCCCCGCTGCAGGGCGGCCATGAGGTCGATGGGCACCCGCTGCACCTTGCGCACCAGAGTCTTCTTCCCCGTGCCCCGGTCCACCTCGATGATCTCCCCCATGCCCCCGGTGTTGTACTGGAAGAAGTGCACCTTGCCCGGGTAGCGGGCACAGAGGTCCATGACAATGTCATGAAAGGCGTTCACCTTGCGCCCCTGGGCGCCGATGATGAAGTCGTCCATGCCGACGATGCGTACGCTCTCCCCGGCCTTGGCGGGCACGGTGGCGAAGGAGTGGGTGGACTCCCCCCACAGGTAGGCCATCACCCCCTGCGCCGGCGTCAGCCGCTGGGCGAAGGGCATGATGGTGTTGCGCCGGGTGATGAAGGCGAAGACGATGCCGTCCAGCTCCTCCAGGGGCGGGGTGTTGATGGAGGAGTAGCAGATCGACTCCCAGCGCCGGCCGCGCTTGACCTTGAGCTGGCGGCGGTCCAGCACCCCGCGCCCGTTCTCCCCCAGCCGCTCGTCGGTGAAGTCGATCTCCCCCTTGTAGTTGACCATGACGTTTTCGAGCAGGGCACTCTTGTGGGCCAGGGCCCGGTACATGGCCTCCTGCATCTCCAGCGTCACGTCGGTCTTCACGTAGTAGTTCTGCTCGGTGCCGTAGGAGCTGCCGTCGCGGCGCAGCCAGACGATGTCGTCCTGAGCCACCCAGGTGCCCTCGCCGGCGGCGGGGTCGAGGCCCAACTGGTGGCAGGACCAGGTGGACTTGCCCGTGGCCGTGAGGCCGAACATGAAGACGGCGTAGGTCTTGAGTTTACCGGTGCGGGCATCGCGGGCGCGCACCACCTTGGTGCCGGCGTGCAGGCCCAGCATCCCCCGCTGGTCGGCCCGGTACATCCCCTGCCGCAGGAACCCCTTCTTGCACTCCCCCGTGTAGTCGGAGCCCAGGGCGATGTTGATGTCGTGTTCCGGGATGGTGAGGATCTGCAGGCGGAGCTGGTGCTCCATGGGGATGTCGATCATGTGGAACTCGGGGCCGGGGCGACGCTTGTTTACTTCCCCCAGGGTGCGCCCCCACTCGTAGGCGAGGCGGTAGTTCTTCTTGTCGGCCACGCACACGTAGAGGTTGCAGATGGGGTTGAACTCGGGGTTGTCCCCCATCTGCCGGCGCACGTGCACGAAGGGCATGGTGCGCACCAGCTGCAGCACCTTGTGCAGCTGCTCGGGGGCTTTGCCGACGATGGCCAGCTGCTCGGGCGTGGGGGTGGGCAGGACGACGTCGGGGCCGGAGCCCAGGTACACGGTCTTGGCCGCCTGCCGGGAGGAGATGGCCGACCACCACAGGGGGGAGCCCTGGCGGGTGATGAAGGCCGTCTCGAGGGCCTTGCGGCGCACCGTGCCCATGGAGGCGTGCTCGATGTTGCGACCCTCCAGGGCGGACCGCAGGTTTTCGGCGAAGCGACGGTAGGCGTCGGGATCGTACGGGTGCTGGGCCATGACTCCCCCACGCGCCGGCGCGGACCGCCCGGCGCCCTGTGAGGATAGAGCTTGTACGTTCGCGGAGCAAGCACCGGGCGGCCGCAGCCGCTCCCGCAACGCCAGCCAGGGGCTCGCCGCCGTGGGGCTTGTACCTTTTCGGAACTTGGCGTAAGGTAGCGGCGTCCGCCCGCCCGGGCGGGGGAGGAGCACCGTGGCGTTCATCCCTTGGATCATCGCCGCCGTCGTCGTCGTCGTCCTCGTGGTTGCATGGTTGGCCAACTACCGCAAGGTGGGTCCCAATCAGGTGCTGGTGATTTCCGGGCGAACGTCCACCGTTCGCGAGGCCGACGGCCGCACCCGCAAGGTGGGCTACCGCCTGCAGGTGGGGGGCGGCACCTTCGTGCTGCCCTTCGTGGAGACGGTGGAGACGTTCCCCCTGGAGGTCTTTTCCATCTCCATCCGCTGCCCGGAAGTGCTCACCGCCCAGGGGATCATCATCTCCGCCGAAGCCTTCGGCCAGGTGAAGGCGGCCAGCGACGAGGCCAACCTGCACCGGGCGGTGGAGAACTTCCTCTCCAAGGGATCCTCGGGGATCACCGCGGTGGCCCAGGAGGTGCTGGAGGGGCACATGCGCGCCGCCCTGGGCACCATGACCGTGGAGGAGATCTACTCCCAGCGGGAGGAGCTGGCCCGCCGCGTGCGCACCGCGGCCAACAGCGACTTCGAGCGGCTGGGGCTGGAGCTGCTCTCCTTTGCCCTCAAGGACATCTCCGATTCCCAAGGCTACCTGGCTTCCCTGGGGGCCCGGCGCATCGCCGAGGTCAAGCGCGACGCCCTCCTCGCCCAGGCGGAAACCGAGCGCGACGCCGCCATCCGCGCCGCCCAGTACCGCAAGGAGGGGGACGTGGCGCGCCTGGCCGCCGAGGCGGAGCTGGCCGCTGCCACCCGCGACTTCGAAGTCCAGCGCGCCGCCTTCCAGACCGCGGTGAACACCAAACGGGCCGAGGCGGATATCGCCTACGATCTGGAGCGCAGCCGTCTGGCCGAGCAACTCAAGCGGCAGGAGTACGCCGTGCAGCTGGTGGAAAAGGAGCTGGCGGCCAGGCTCGCCGAGCTGGAAATCGCCCGCCGGGAGAAGGACCTGGAGGCCAACGTCAAGCGCCCCGCCGAGGCACAGGCGTACCAGGCAAAGCTGGAGGCGGAGGCGGAGGCCTACCGCAAAGAGCTGGAGGCCAAGGGCAAGGCCGCCGGGGTGCGGCTGTTCGGGTCGGCCGAGGCGGAGGCCGCGGCGGCCCGGGGCAAGGCGGAGGCCGAGGCCATGCGGCAGAAGGCAACCGCCTGGAAGGAGTACACCGACGCCGCCCTGGCGCAACTCGTCATCGAGAAAATGCCCGAGCTGGCCAAGGCGGTGTCCGAGCCGCTGGCGAAGGTGGACAAGATCATCCTGGTGGGGGACGACCAGGGGGTACCCAAGCTCACCGGCCAGGTGGCGAAGGCAGTGGCGCAGTTGCCCACCGTGGTGGAGGAGCTCACCGGGTTGAAGCTCGCCGAGTTGCTCAAGGGCAAGGGGAAGGAGTCCTCGTGAGGCGGCCGCGCCCTACCCCTGAGCTTGCCACCACCTCGAGGAGCTAGCCGGCCATGCTCGCCGAACGGGTCAACCGCATCACCCTTTCCCCCACCCTGCGCATCTCCGCCCGCGCCCAGCAGATGAAGGCGCAGGGCATCGACGTGGTGGACTTCTCCGCCGGTGAGCCCGACTTCCCCACCCCCGATGTGGTCAAGCGGGCCGCCAAGGCGGCCATCGACGCCAACTTCACCAAGTACGTGGCCAACGACGGCATCCCAGAGTTGAAGCGGGCCATCGCCGAGAAGATGCAGCGGGACAACGGGGTGCGTTACTCCCCCGACGAGATCATCGTCTCGGTGGGGGCCAAGGCCTGCCTGTTCAACGTCGCCCAGGCCCTCTACGAGCCCGGGGACGACATCCTCATCCCCGCCCCCTACTGGGTCTCCTACCCGGACCAGGCGCGGCTGTGCGGGGCCAACCCGGTCTTCATCCCCACCCGCGAGGAGGACGGCTTCCGCCTCTCCCCCCGCGACCTGGCCGCCGCCATCACCCCCAACACCAAGGCGCTGATCCTCAACTACCCCTGCAACCCCACCGGGGCTGCCTACACCCGCGAGGAGCTCGCCGCCCTCGCCGAGGTGTGCGTGCGGGAGCAGATCTGGGTCATCTCCGACGAGATCTACGAGAAGCTCCTCTACGACGGGCTGCGCTTCACCTCCATTGCCTCCCTGGGGGAGGAGATCAGGAAGCTCACCGTCGTCATCAACGGTTTCTCCAAGGCCTTCTCCATGACCGGGTGGCGGCTGGGGTGGGCGGCGGGGCCGCGGGAGGTCATCGCCGCCTGCTCCAAGGTGCAGTCCCACAACACCTCCAACGCCACCTCCTTCGTCCAGAAGGCCGGGGTGGTGGCGCTGCAGGAAACCGCCATGGAGGTGGAGCGCATGCGCGCCGAGTTCGAGCGGCGGCGCAACTTCATCGTCACCAAGCTGCGGTCGCTGCCGGGGGTGTCCTGCGCCTCCCCGCCCGGCGCCTTCTACGTCATGCCCAACGTGGCCCGCTACCTCGACCGGGAGTTCGGCGGCGCCCCCATCCGCAACACCTACGGCCTGGCCTACTACCTCCTGAAGGAGGCCCACGTGGCGGTGGTGCCGGGGGAAGCCTTCGGCACCGACGCGCACATCCGCATCTCCTTCGCCACCTCCATGGAGCGCCTGGCCGAGGGCATGCGCCGCATCGAGCAGGCCCTGGCGCGGCTGGAGGAGCCCCGCCGCCTGCGCCCGCGGGTCCTCAACAACGTCCTCACGCAGGTGCGGGACTACGCCCCCAGCCGTGCCGTGGCGGGCCTGGCCGCCCGCAACGAACTGCTGGCCCTGGCGGAGCAGCACCTGGATCCGGCCAGCTACTTCGAGTGGAACGCCGCCATCGCCGGGGCGGTGGTGCAGCTGCGCACCAACTCCCCCCACCTGGCGGACTTCTACCAGGAAAACTTTTACCCCGCGCCCCTGGAGGGGGAGCTGGAGCCCCACGCGGTGGTCTACGCCGTCAAGGACATCCCGGGGCGGGAGGCGCAGGGGCTGGTGAGCCTGGAGACCGCCACCGCCTTCGTCCTCAACACCGCCTTCTACGGGCAGGTACGGGGAGCGGCGCTGCAGCTGGCGGCGGAGGCGGCGGCGCGGGCGGCCGGCGCGCTGTGGGCCCACTGCGCCGCGCTGGACGCGGGCGGGAGGGGGGTGCTGATCTGG
>JABRVY010000271.1:0-2054 GCA_039961755.1 Acidobacteriota bacterium
CCCTGGAGGGGCCGGACCCCCGCCGCCTCCCCACCCGGCGGGAGGGCCAGTACCTCCTCCTGCTCAGGCTGGAGGCCTCCCGCGACGTCGGCGGGGATGTGGACCTGGGTACCGTCGCGGAAAGCGGCGGCGTGATCGCCAGCGGCGCCGCGACCGGGTTTTCCGTTCCCCCCCTGCGCTACGGGGTGGGGAAGGGCAGCGCCCCCACCCAGGCCGCCGTCTCGGCCCTGGTGGAACCCCTCGAGCCCCCCAGCGGCGGCCACCTCCCCAGCAGCCGGGCGGTCCTCAGCTGGTGGGAGGCCGCGGGGGTGGCCTTTGTCCGGCTGGAGGTACAGGACGGCCAGGGCCAGACCCTGCTCACCGCCTTCCTGCCCCGTGGGGTGGGCACCTACCAGCTCCCCCCCTTCGTGGCCTCGCTCTCGCCGGCCTCCCCGCTGCGCTGGCGGGTGGTGCCTCTCGATCAGGGGGGCGAGGAGCTGGCGGGCGCTCCGTGGAGGAGCTTTGCTCTGGAGGATGCACCGTGATGTCTCCCACTCCTCGGTCCAGCGACCGAGTTTGCCAACCCGCCGCCTGCGGGCGGCTCGAACCTGAGAAAGGAGTGTGTGTCATGTCACGTCAACCCTCATCCGTCAACCAGCTGGTGGCGGCGGTGGCGGCGGCCGGCCTGCTGCTGGCCCCGTGGGCCGCCACCATCACCCAGGCCCAGACTCCCGTGGGTGGAGGCACGCGCAAGGTCGGCCCGGTGCAGGTCCAGCCTCGCCTCAAGGGGCAGCTCGCCACCGAGCTGTCCGCCTGGCAGAGCATGAGCCGCACGGTGGGCCAGATCAACGGCATGCAGCTGCGGCCCGGGAACCTGCAGGATTTGCAGGCCGTGGCGCAGCGCCTGGAAAACCTGCGCACGGCCGACCCCTTTGCCGTCATGGTGGACGCCGCCGCCAGGGAAACCTCCTTCCAGCAAGGGGTGCAGCAGGCCGCCGAGCGGGAGGGCGCCCAGAAGCTGGCCGACCGTCTTCAGGCCAACCCGGCAAGCGTGATGCAGATCCCCGGTGCCCAGGCGGCCCGGGGCCGGGCGATGGCCGAGGTCAACGCCGTTTCGAAGCAGTTCGAGGCCCTGAGCACCAACCTGCAGCGGGCGGCGGTGGCCAAGACCGGTGCCCTGCCGCCGCAGCTCCCCTGGAGCACCGCCCACCACGAGTTGGGCCTGCTGGGGGTCGAGCCGGTGTCGGCCGTCGAGCCGACCACCACGGCGATCCTCGTCAGCGCCCTGGTGGCCGCCGCCGTCGTCATCATTGCCGCCTACGCCGAGGCCAAGGCCGAGGACTTCAAGGACCGCGAGGAGAAGAAGGATACCCGCTCCGACTTCAAGAAGTGCACCGACAAGGCCGATGCCAAGGCCGACAGCTGCAAGCGAGCGGCCCGCGGCGACTGGTTCAAGATTGGCGTCTGCAACGCCCAGTGGGCCGCCGACACGGCGATCTGCTGGACCTTCCCCCAGTGAGTCTTGAACTCATGAAGAGCAGCGGCCGGCGGAGGGCGAACCCTCCGCCGGCCCCGTCGCTCTCACCCCTCGCAGCTGGAGCCGATCTGCGCCGACACCGACGCCGCTGGTCAACGCTCCTCCTGCTCCTGCTGGCGGCCCTCGCCCTGGTCCGTTCCCCGCTGCGCCTGTGCCTGGTGATGTCCGCCTCCATGGAGCCTACCCTGCGCCCTGGCGACGTGGCGGTGGTGCTGGCCCGCCCCTCCTTTCTGGCGCCGGCTCGCCGGGGTCAGGTGGTGCTGGCCTCTCTGCCCCCTCACCTGGTGATCGGCTCCGGGGTGCCCCCCGGGCGGCGCGTCCTCAAGCGGGTGGCGGGGGTGCAGGGCGACCTCCTGGAGGGCCGGGGAGAGGCCGGCCTGTTCCGCAACGGCACGGCCATCCCTTTTCGCTCCGCTGCCACTTCGTCTGGCATCTTCAAGATTCTGGCTGGCCGGGTGGTGCAGCAGCTGGAAGGATCCTCCTGGTGGCACGGGGCTCCCCACCGCGCGTGGCTGGAGCCCGCCGATGACCCCTTCCT
>JABRVY010000272.1:0-6900 GCA_039961755.1 Acidobacteriota bacterium
TCGGTGATGCGGGTGTTGGTCATGTGGGTGTGCACGGCGTCGGCGCCCGCCCAGGTGGGCCCGGCGCCGGAGCCGCCCCCCACGGTCTCGTAGTAGCTGCGCCCCGCGTCCCCGAACACCACGTTGTTCATGGTCCCCTGGCTGCAGGCCGCGAGGCGCAGAGCCTTCAGGAGGGTGTCCACCAGGCGCTGGCTGGTTTCCACGTTGCCCCCCACCACCGCCGGCGCCAGCCTCGGATCGGCCGGGAAGGGGGGGTTCAACAGGCCGGGGGGGAGGATGATCCGGACCCCCCGGAGCATCCCCTCGTTGAGGGGGAGATCCTCGGGCAGCAGCAGGCGCAGCACGTACAGCACCACCGAGCGGACGATGGCCGGGGTGGCGTTGAGGTTGCCGGGGTGCACCCCGCCGCTGCCGCTGAAATCGAAGATGGTTTCGCCTCCCTCTCGGCGCACCGCAACCCGCAGGGGGGTCCCGTCATCCAGCTCTTCGGCTGCCTCCCAGGGACCCTCGCCCAGCCGGCCCAGGGCCTCGGCCACCCGCCGGGCCGAGAGCTCCACCAGTCCCGCCATGGCTGCGGCGACCTCCCCCGCCCCGTGCGCCCCGGCCAGCGAGTTGAGGGCGTCGGCGCCGTGACGGTTGGCGGC
Organism: Acidobacteriota bacterium; assembly: GCA_039961755.1. GTDB lineage: Bacteria > Acidobacteriota > Thermoanaerobaculia > Thermoanaerobaculales > Thermoanaerobaculaceae > CALEVZ01. Next base: position 645 of record JABRVY010000272.1, read on the forward strand.
CAGCTGCGCCCGCAGGTCGGCGAGGTTCTCGGCCACCGCCCGGGATGGGTAAGGCGCCCCCTCGAGGAGCCGCTGGAGATCCTCCCACCGTGCCTGGCCGGCGCGCACCAGCAGCAGCGGCGGGATCACCACCCCCTCCTCCGCCAGACAGCGGGCGGCCGGGGGCATGGAGCCGGGGCGAATCCCCCCCAGCTCGGCGTGGTGAGCGCGACTGGCCACGTACCCCAGCCGCCGGCCGTCCGCCGTGTCCACCGCGGTGATGACCGTCACGTCGGGCAGGTGTGAGCCACCGTAGGCCGGGTGGTTGGTGACCACCGAGTCGCCCGGCTGGAGGGGTAGGGCCCTCACCACCGCCCGCACGCACTCCCCCAGGGAGCCCAGGTGCACCGGGATGTGCGGCGCGTTCACCACCAGGCAGCCCTCACCATCCAGGAGGGCGCAGGAGAAGTCCAGCCTCTCCTTGATGTTGACAGAGATGGCGGTGCGCCGCAGCAGCTCTCCCATCTCGGCGGCAATGGCCGACAGGCGGTTGGAGAACAGCTCCAGGCGCACGGCCTGGGGTTGCGGTCCGGACAGCGCGCCGCCCGCTCGGTGCCGGTTCATGATCAGGGCCCCGCTGCCGTGGACGGTCGCCCGCCACCCCTCCTCCACCACCGTGGAGGTGTGAGCTTCCACCACCAGAGCCGGGCCATCCGCCTGCCAGCCAGGGGGCAGGGTTTCCCGGCGCCACACCGGCAGCGAGCGCCATCGCCCCCCCAGATACACCTCGCGGCGGCTCGCTGGCGATGCGCTGCCCCGGGAGGAAAGACTCCCGGAGGCCACCGCCGGCCTGGGCCGACTGGAGGCCACCGCCCGCAGGGACTCCAGTTCGATTTCCCGGGGTGGCGGCCGGTAGCCGTACTGGTTCTCGTACCGCTGGACGAACGCCGCCCGCAGCTCCAACCCAGGCCGCCAGGGCACCTCCAGCGTCGATTCCTGCCCGGCAAAGCGCAGGAAGGCGAGCAGGCGGCGGACCTCGATGTCGCCCCCTGGCACCCCCTCGGCGGCCACCGCTGTCACCGCCTGCGCCGCAACCTCTTCAAACCATGCCGGCAGATCGTCCTCCACCTGATGCAGCGGCCGCAGCACCTGGCGCTCGGCGAAGCGCTCCACCACCGCGTGCCCGAGGCCCAGGGCGGAGAGCAGGCTGGCGTCGGCGGGCACGACGACGCGGGGGATCCCCAGCAGCGCCGCCACCGCGCAGGCGTGTTGCCCCCCGGCGCCGCCGAAGGCCACCAGGGCGTACTCCGCCGGGTCGTACCCGCGCCGCACGGAGATGCGCCGGATGGCGTCCGCCATGCGTTCGTTGGCAATATCCACGAGCCCCTGCAGCAGCGCCTCCCGCTCGGCTCCGCCGGCGGGCGCTCCGCCCAGGCGAGCCAGCACCGCCCCCAGGGCCGCCTCGGCTGCCCGGAGATCGAGGGGGATCTGGAAGCTCTCCGGATCCAGCCTGCCCAGCAGGAGGTTGACGTCGGTGACGGTGAGGGGGCCGCCGGCGCCATAGCAGGCCGGTCCCGGGGTGGCGCCGGCGCTCTCCGGCCCGACGCGCAGCCGTTCTCCGTCACAGGAGCATACCGAGCCGCCGCCGGCGGCTACACTTTCCACCGCCAGTGCCGGGGCCTTCAGGAGGGCATCGCCGACCCGGTGCTCGAAGACGTATTCGTACTCACCGTCCACCCGCGCCACATCGGTGGAGGTCCCCCCCATGTCGAAGGTGATCACCCTCTGCTCGCCGGCCAGCCGACCGGCCAGGGCGGCGCCCACCACGCCCCCGGCGGGCCCGGAGAGGAGGGAGTCCTTGGGCACGAACTCGCGGTCGCGGACCAGCCCCCCGGCCGAGGTCATGACGTGCAAGGGCCCTCCCTGCAGGCCCTCCCCCACACGCCTGAGGTAGGCCGCGATGATCGGCGCCAGGGTGGCGTCCACCACCGCGGTGTGCGCCCGCGACAGGATGCCGATGGTGGGGGAGAGGAGCGCCGAGCAGGAGACGTGGGCGAACCCCGCCCGGCGCAGGGTCGCCGCCACCAGCTCCTCGTGGCGGGGGTTGCGGTAACTGTGCAGCAGCGCCACCGCCGCCGTCGTCACCCCCTCGGCCGCCAGCGCCGCCGCCGCCCGCTCCAGAGACGTCAGGTCGGGTTCCCGCAGGACGCTCCCGTCGGCCGCCAGGCGCTCCTCCACCTCCAGCACCTGGCAGTAGAGGGGGCGCGGCCTGTCGATGCGCAGGCGAAACAGGTGGGGGCGTTGCTGGGTGCCGATGCGCAGCAGATCGGCAAACCCCCGGGTGACGCACAGCAGCGTGGGGGCGCCGGTCTCCTCCAGCAGGGCGTTGGTGCCCCGCGTGGTCGCCAGGCGCAGCGCCAGGGGCGGCAGCGGGACGCCCGCCGGCGTCCCGGTCACCAGCCGCGCCGCCAGGATCGCTGCCTCCTCCGGCGAGGCCAGCTCGCACCAGCTGCCAGCCGTCACCTCTGGCGGAACGTCGGCGCCCAGCAGCAGTTCGCCGTTGCCGTCGTCCGCCACCACCGGGACCGGCCCGGCTCCCTGGCCGAACCGAAGACCAAACCCCTGGAAAAATCCGGCCGGGGTGGCCTGGGGGATGGTGACGACGAGGCGATTTCGGCTTTGGATACCCGCCACCCGGCCGCGCAGCGTCGAGGAGGACAACACCTTGGCCCGGTGTATCCCGCCGCCGGGATCCAGCGCCACGCAGTCGGTGAAGGTCCCACCGGTATCCACCCACACCTGCCACACGGCCGGGCCGTCGGCCCCGGCGGGCGCGCTCACCGTGGCACCTCCCCCCGCACCGCCGCCTTACCGGGCCAGAAAGGCGGCCAGCCGCGACCGCATCTCCTCGGAGGCCAGGCGCGCCAGCACCGCTTCGCGCTCCCGCTCCATCGCCTCCTCGAGGGCCGGCAGCAGGTGGGCGTCCAGCAAGCCCTTGGCGGCGGCGAGGGATCCCGCCGGCAACCCCGCCAGGCGCCGGGCCAGCTCCAGCGCGCGATCGAGCGCCCGGTCGTCGTCGCACACCTCGTGCACGAGGCCCCAGCCCAGCGCCCGGTCCGCGGTGACCGGAGTATCCAGGAACAGCATCTCGGTCGCCCGCGCCACCCCCACCAGGCGTGGCACCAGCCAGCTCCACCCCCCGTCCGGGGCCAGGCCAATTTCCGTGTAGGCGGCCTTGAAGCTGGCCGAGCGGGCCGCCACCCGCAGGTCGCAGGCGGCGGCCAGGGCGATCCCCACCCCGCCCACCACCCCGTTGATGGCGGCGATCACCGGCCTGGGCAGACGCCGCACCGCCAGGACCGCCCCGTGCAGGCGTTCCAGGGCGTCGAAGACCAGCTGGCGCAGGTCACCGCCGGCGGCCAGCGCCGCCCCCACCGCCTTCATGTCGCCGCCGGCGGAAAACGCCCGCCCGCTGCCGGTGAGGATCACCGCGCGCACCGAGCCGTCGACGGCGCACTGGCCCAGGGCCTGCTCCAGAGCCGTCGCCAGCTCCGGCGAAATGGCGTTAAGCACCTGCGGTCGGTTCATCTCCAGGATCGCCACCGCTCCCTCGCGGTGCACGCGAAGTACGCCGCCCTCCATGCCTCACCTCCCGCCGCCAGTGTACTGCGCTGAACACACCGCCGAGGACGAAACAGTCGACGCCATCGCCTGCCGAGCGGCTGCCCCGTGACGGCAGCCCGCGCCCGTGGGGCGCTCAGGTGTCCTCCCTGGCGACACCAACTCCGAGATCCGTGGCGTCGCTGACCACGCGGTTGCGGCCGGCCCGCTTGGCGGCGTACATCAGGGCGTCGGCTCGTTCCACCAGCGACTCCGGGGTGTCGTCCTCCCGCGCCATGGTGGCACCCACCGACACGGTCACCCCAACCACGGCGGGCCGCACCAGCGCCGACTGTTCCACCAGCCGGCGAATCTGCTCCGCCCGGGTGAGCAGATCCCGCACCGTCAGGTTGGAGAGCACCGCCAGGAACTCCTCCCCGCCCCAGCGGCACACGGTGTCGAAGGAGCGCACCGCCCCGGCGATGGTCTTGGCCACCATGCTCAGCACCGCATCGCCGGTGGCGTGCCCGTGGGCGTCGTTGATCGCCTTGAAGTGGTCAACATCCAGGAACATTACACCGAACGGCCAGCCGTAGCGCTGCAGCCGGGCGAGCTGGTTGGCCAGTTCGAGGCCGGCGAAACGGCGATTGCCCACGCCGGTGAGGGGGTCCAGCAGCGAGGCCTCCTCCAGACGCCGGATCCGCTCCGCCGCGGCGAGCGCCGCGGAGTCGTCGGAAAAGATCTCCAGCGCCCCGCTCACCTCCCCGCCCTGGTTGCGGATCGGGGCGATGCGAGTGAACACCGGCACGCGGTGGCCGTCGCGGTGGTGCAAAAAGACCCTCCGTTCCAGCGTCGTCCCCCGGCGCATCACCTCCTCGGCCGGGCACGTTTCGGCCGGGCAGAGTAGATGCCCCTCCTCGTCCACGTGGCACAGCACCCCGGCGGAGCACTCTCGGCCCACCACCTCGGCGGCGGAGTAGCCGGTCAGGCGCTCGGCGCCGCGGTTCCAGTAGATGATCCGCCGCTGCCGGTCCACCAGGTACACCCCGTCGGAGAGGTTGTCCAGAAGTGAGCGATAGAACTCCTCGCCCCCCGCGGAAAACCCCACATTGGACGCCTCGGCCATGCTCCACGCCTCCTCGGGTTTGCTCTAGTGTACTCCTCCTGTGCCTGCCAAACCAACCGCCCGGCGGCGAAACGGGGTAGCATAGTGACATGAGCCCCGCCTCGCGCCGGGTCCTGGTGGTCGGAAAGGTGGGCCGGCCCCTGGAAACCCTGATTCCCGTGCTGCGGCGTACCGAGTTCTCCGTCCACCACAGCGAGGGCCTGGAGGAGGCCCTGCAGCGGCAGAGCGAAGAGAGCTTCGATCTGGTGGTGGCGCGGGTGGGCGAGGGAGACGCCGGAATCGAGGCACTCATACAACGTCTGCGGGCGACGCAGTCGGCCAGCCGGCGCGCCGGCCTGCTGCTGCTCGCTGAACCGGATCAGCTGGAGCACGCCCGTTCCTTCCTGGGACGGGGGGTCAACCGCGTGGTCGCCGTGGACTCCCGCCCGGAGGAGGTGTTGCACGGGGTGGCCGACCTCGTCGGCGCGCCACCCCGCCTGGCGGTGCGCACCCTGGCGCAACTCTCGGTGCGGGTGGGTCTGGAGCGGCAGCTGTCGCTCTATCAGACGGAAAACCTCTCGGCGCTGGGGATGCTGCTGCGGGGGGATGCCGAACTGCCGGTGGGCACCCGCTTCGACTTCGAACTCTCCCTCCCCGGCGACCCTCTGGCGGTGGTTGGAGCGGCCCAGGTGGTGTGGCACACCGACCCCCAGCGGCACGGCTTCTCGGGGTTCGGGGTGCGCTTCCTATCCTTTCGCGGCGCCGACGGCGCGCGGCTACGGGCCTTTCTCGAGCGTCACCTGCAGCGCCGTCCTACGGCGCCACCGGCCTGACGCAGCGGAACCCCACCGACAGGCTCTCGGTGGCGGGCTCCAGGGAAAAGCGGTACGACGAGCGCAGGCGCCCCGGATCGGAGGTCCACGAGCCGCCACGCACCACCCGGCGTACGCCCTCGGTCGGACCACGCGGGTCCCTCACTGCCTCGCCACTGTAGGCCCGCTCGGCGTACCAGTCGGCGCACCACTCCCAGACGTTGCCCGCCGTGTCGTAGAGGCCGAAGCCGTTGGCGGGGAACGACCCCACCGGGGCCGACTTGGGAAACACGTCCAACCCGCCGGTGCCGTCGTAGTTGGCGCGATCCTGGTCGATGCCGTCCCCCCACGGGTAGCGCTGACCCGCCACACCGCCGCGGGCGGCGTACTCCCACTCTGCCTCGGTCGGCAACCGCCCGCCCGCCCAGCCACAGTAGGCCTGAGCAGCCTCCCATGTGACGTTGACCACCGGATGGGTGTCGTCTGCCCACGACGGCACCTCCACCATCTTTCGCCCGGTGGCGGCGCCGAAGGCGCGGTAGGCGCCGACGGTGACTTCGGTGGCATGGATGAAAAAGCCCTGGGTGAGGGTGACCCGGTGGCGGGGCTGCTCGTCGGCGAAGCAGGCGGCATCCCCCATGACGCACCCCCGCTCGAAGGTGGCAGGGGGGAGCAAGACCATCGCAACACCGGCGGGATCGCTCTCCCGCCGGGGGAGATCGGCGGCAGGCCGGGCAGCCACGGGCGCCGGGGCGGGGGG
>JABRVY010000273.1:0-1907 GCA_039961755.1 Acidobacteriota bacterium
ACCTCGCCCTCCACCACCCCCCCTTCACCAACCAGCAGCTCGTGGTTGCTCATCACCTTTCCCGCCACCTGGCCGTGCACCCGCAGCAGGTCGGAAAAGGTCACGTCGCCTTTGATGGTGCAGCCGCGATCCAGAAACCCAGCGAGCGTTGCCTGTGCCTTGCCCATCACTCCTCCCCCGTCAGCCGCTTGAAGAGGCGAATGAGTTCGTCCTCGTTGACGAAGCGGATAATCACCTCACCCCCACGCCGCCGGCGGCGAATTTCTACCCTGGTGCCCAGAGCCGAGGAAAGCTGCTCCGCCGCCGCGCCAGTATCGGGATCGGGTTCACGTCGGCTGCGTCGAACGGCGGCGGGTGGCCGCAGGCGCGCCTCCAGCTCCCGCACGCTCCACCTTTCGGTCACGCAACGCTGCGCCAGTGCCTCCTGGAGCTCGGCACGGTCGACGCCGGCGAGGGCCCGCGCGTGGCCGGCGGACAGCTCACCGGCGTCCACCAGCGCCTGCACCGGCAGCGGAAGTTGCAGCAGTCGCAAGGAGTTGGCGATGGTGGAACGATCCTTGCCGACCCTCTGGGCGATCTCCTCCTGAGACAGGCCGAGCTCGGTGCGCAGGTGATGGTAGGCGCGTGCCTCCTCGATGGGCGTGAGATCCTCCCGCTGCAGATTTTCGATCAGCGCCAGGGCGAGAAGCTCGCTGTCCCCTGCGGCGTCACGCACCACCGCCGGCACCGTTGTCAGCCCGGCGAGGCGAGCCGCGCGCCAGCGGCGCTCCCCCGCGAGCAGGATGAATCGGCCCGGCTCCCCGCGGGTGACGACGATCGGCTGAAGCATGCCAACCTCGCGGAGGGAACTGGCCAGCTCGGCCAGACTCGCCTCCGGGAAACTTCGCCGTGGCTGCAGCGGGTTGGGGTCGATGCTTTCCACCGCGATCTCGCCGACGCCGCGCTGGCTCTCGTGCGGCTCCGGCAGCAGCGCTGCGATCCCCTTACCCAATCGCGACTTGCCCATGCATCCTCCGGCGCAGGAGCTCGCCCGCCAGATCCAGGTAGGCCTTGGCCCCGCGGCTCCTGATGTCGTACTCCAGGATGCTCTGGCCGAACGAGGGGGCTTCCGCCAGGCGCACGTTGCGCGGAACGAGGGTCTCGAACACCCGGGGACCGAAATACCTCTGCACCTCCTCCACCACCTGCCTGGCCAGACCGAGCCGGTCGTCGTAGAGGGTCAGCACCACGCCCTCCACCTCCAACTGCGGGTTCCACGCTGACCGCACCCGCTCGATAGTCCGCAGCAACTCGCTCACGCCCTCGAGGGCGAAGTACTCGCACTGCACGGGAATCAGCACGGCGTCGGCCGCCACCAGCGCATTCACGGTCAGAAGACCCAGGGAGGGAGGACAGTCGACCAGCACCCACTGGTATCGGGAGGGCAGGCCTCGCCGGGCCGCGCGCAGGCGCTCGGCGCGGTCCGGCTCGTTCATGAGTTCAATCTCGGCACCCACCAGATCGCGGCGGGATGGCAGCAGGGCGAGGTTGGGAAAGCCGGTGGGGACGATCGCTGCGCCCGGGTCGGCCGCCCCGGTGAGAACCTCGTACGAGCTGAGCGCCTCGCCCGCCAGGCCAACGCCCGACGAGCAGTTGGCCTGGGGATCCAGGTCGATGAGCAGCACATCTTGCTCGTAGGTGGCCAGAGCGGCGCCCAGATTGATGGCGGTGGTCGTCTTGCCAACGCCGCCCTTCTGGTTTGCGATTGCCACAACTCTCTGGGAACTCACCCTTTCTCCCGCGTGTTTCACGTGAAACATCGCCGCCAGATATGCAACAGGCCCCCTCCGGGCGTTGACACGGGGGAGGGTAACACACGCTCTCCCGGCTCCACATTCACTCCCCCCTCCCCGCTCCACCAGAGCATC
>JABRVY010000274.1:0-7142 GCA_039961755.1 Acidobacteriota bacterium
GCCTCGCGCAGGGGGGTGAAGTCCTGCCCCTTGCCCAGGCCCCCCAGGATGAGGTGGATCGTCCCGGCGGGGTAGCCGGCCAGGCCGGCCGCGGTGGCTCCCACGTTGGTCCCCTTGGAGTCGTCCACCCAGCGCACGCCGCGCGCCTGCGCCACCAGTTGGTGCCGGTGGGGCAGCCCGGGAAAGCTGGCCAGGGCGTCGGCAATGACCGTGGGCGAGATGCCGAAGCGGGTGGCGGCGAGGGCGGCGGCGAGGGCGTTGGCGACGTTGTGGTCGCCCAGCAGGGGGAGGTCATGGCGCCCCATGAGGGTGACGCCGTCCACCACCAGCCGCTCCCCGGCCCGATGGGCCTCGGCGTGGGGGTCGTGCAGCGAGAATCTCGCCACTCCTCCGGGGGTGGCCAGGGAGCGCACCACCGGGTCGTCGGCGTTGAGGATCGCCCAGTCGTCGCTGTTCTGGCAGGCGAACAGCCGCGCCTTGGCGGCCAAATACGCCCGCATGTCGGGGTGGCGGTCCAGGTGGTCCTGGGAGAGGTTGAGGAAGACCCCCACCCGGGGACGCAAGGTGGTGCACCCCTCCAGCTGGAAGGAGGACAGCTCCAGGACGAGCGCCTGCCACCCCCCCTCCAGGGCCAGCTGGCTGGCGGCCCGGCCGATGTTGCCGCCCACCCCGGTGCGCCGGCCGGCCCGCTCGAGGATGCCCCCGAGCATGGCGGTGACGGTGCTCTTGCCGTTGGAGCCGGTCACGCCCACCAGGGGAACGGCGGCCAGGGAGCGCCACGCCAGCTCCACCTCGGCGATGACCTCGAGGCCGCGGCGCCGCGCCTCCGCCAGCAGGGGCAGCTCCCAGGGCACCCCGGGGGAGACCACCACCAGACTGACTCCCTCCAGCGCCTCCAGCGGGTGGCCGCCCAGCACCAGCTCGCTCCCCGGCGGGAGGGCGGCGGGCGGCAGGGCCAGCTCCTCGGCGCTGGCGCGGTCGTTGGCGCGCACCAGGTACCCCTGGGCGGCGAGGAGGCGGGCAGCGCCCTGCCCCGAGGTTGCCAGGCCCACCACCAGGGCGCGGAGGGGCGGCGAGCTCGTCATCGCAGTTTCAACGTCGCCAGCCCCATGAGGGAGAACATCGCGGCGATGATCCAGAAGCGCACCACCACCTGGGTCTCGGCCCACCCGGCCAGCTCGAAGTGATGGTGCAGGGGAGCCATGCGAAAGATGCGCTTGCCGCGCAGCTTGAACGACGCCACCTGGAGGATGACCGAGCCGGCCTCCATCACGAACAACCCGCCCACCACCACCAGCAGCAACTCCTGCTTGCAGATGGCGGCGGCGCAGCCAATCGCCGCCCCCAGGGCCAGGGAACCCACGTCCCCCATGAACACCTGCGCCGGGTGGCAGTTGAACCACAGGAAGGCGAGCCCCGCCCCGCCCAGGGAAGCGAGGAACACGGTCACCTCCCCGGCGCCGGTCACCGCCGGGATCTGCAGGTACTGGGCCAGCCGCGAGTGACCGGCCAGGTAGGCGAAGATCGAGTAGGTCGCGGTGGCGATGAGCATGGAGCCGATGGCCAGGCCATCGAGGCCGTCGGTGAGATTGACGGCGTTGGAGGAGGCAACCAGCACCAGGGCGAGGAAGGGAATGTAGGCCCAGCCGAAATCCAGGGAGATGTCCTTGAAGAACGGCACCGCCAGCGACCCGGCGTGGGGGGCGTTGCCGGCCACCAGCCGGATGGCTGTGCCTGCTGCCAGTGCGGCAACGATTTGCAGGGCCATCTTCTCCGCGGCTCGCAACCCGAGGTTCTTCCCTCGCCGTACCTTGAGGTAGTCATCCAGGAAGCCGATGCCGCCGAAGGCCAGGGTGGTGGCGGTGATCACCCACACCCAGGGCTCGGTGAGATCCCCCCACAGCAGGATCGGCACCACCACCGCGGCCAGGATGAGCAGTCCCCCCATGGTTGGGGTGCCGGCCTTGGCCTGGTGGGAGGAGGGTCCCTCCTCGCGGATCGCCTGGCCGATGTGCAGGCGGCGCAGGGCGCGGATCATCGGGGGCCCCAGCACGAGGCCGATGGCGAGCCCCGTCACGATCGCCAGGGCGGCGCGGAAAGTGATGTAGCGGAACACGTTCAGCGGGCTCCAGAGGGTGTGCATCTCGTACAGGAGCCAGTACAGCATTCAGGCCACCTTTCCCAGCAGCAGGTCCACCGCCCGATCCAGCGCCACCCCCCGGGAGCCCTTGACCAGCACCACGTCCCCCGGCCGCAGCAGGGGGCGGAGGAGCTCGGCGGCGGCCATGGCATCGGCGGTGCAGTGGACCTCGATGCCCGCCGCCGCCGCGGCCATGGCCCGGGACGGCTCGCCCCCCACGGTGATCAGGAGGTCGGCGGCCCGGGCCGCCGCCCGACCGACGCGGCGGTGCAGCTCGGTGGTGGCCTCCCCCAGCTCGCGCATCTCCCCCAGCACCGCGATGCGCCGCCCCGAGGTCTCGGCCAGCAGGGCGAGCGCCGCCTCCACCGCCACCGGCGAGGCGTTGTAGGAGTCGTCCACCACGGTGACTCCCCCGGGCAGCTCGTGGATCTGCCCGCGCCGCGGGGCGGGCTCGAGCGACCGTGCCGCGGCGGGGATCTGCTCCGAGGGCACCCCCAGGGCCATGGCGCAGGCGGCCGCCGCCACCAGGTTATCGGCCTGGTGTCGGCCAGCCAGATGCCAGACGATCTCCACCGCGGCGGTGGGCGAGCGCAGGATGAAGCTGGCGCCGCGCAGGCCGGCCCCCTGGTAGTTCTCCAGCCACAGGTCGCTCTCTCCCGGCACGCCGTAGCGCACCACCCGGCCGCAGAAGCGGGAGGCGAAGAAGGGCGCGAAGGGATCGGCGGCGTTGAGCACCAGCACGCCTTCCGGGCGCAGGTGGGGCAGGACCTCCGCCTTGGCCTCGGCGATCCTTTCGAGGGTGCCGAAGAACTCGATGTGAACCGGGGCGATGACTGTGTAGAGCATGGCGTCGGGCCTCGCCACGGCCCCCAGCCGGTCCAGCTCGCCGGCGTGGTTCATCCCCATCTCCGCCACCATCCAGGCGATGTCGTCGGGCTGGTTGCAGATCTCCGCCGGCAGGCCCGCCTGGGAGTTGCGGCTGCCCCGGGAGCTGCCGGTGGGGTAGGTGGTGGCCAGCAGCGCCGCCAGGAATTCCTTGGTGGTGGTCTTGCCCACCGAGCCGGTGATACCGACGAGCTTGAACTGCGGGGGCAGGCGCTCCGCCGCTGCGAGGCAATGCAGGGCCGCGAGGGTGTCCTCGACCAGCAGCAGCGGGAGGCTCGTCCGGACAGAACGAGAGACCAGGACGGCGGCGGCTCCTCGCGCCTCGGCGTCGGCCACGAAGTCATGGCCGTCCACATGGGCGCCGGGGAGGGCCACGAAGAGGTTGCCGGGGCGCACCTCGCGGGAGTCGATGGCGATGCCCGTCACCTGCACGCGGTCATCGCCCGCCAGCCGGGCGGCGGTGAGGCGGGCCAGGGCGGCTACGGTGCGGCGCATCATCCCCGCCTCCGGTGCGCCAGCTCCCGGGCCACCTGTCGGTCGTCGAAGGGGATCGAGTGGTTGGCGAAGGTCTGGGTGGTCTCGTGCCCCTTGCCGGCGATGAGCACCACGCAGCGGGCATCGGCCATGGCCAGGGCGGCGGCGATCGCCTCCCGCCGGTCGGGGATGGCGAGCGCCCGCGGGTTGCCCGAGCGGCGCACCCCCTCCATGACCGCGGCAATGATCGCCTGCGGGTCCTCCGAGCGCGGGTTGTCGGAGGTGACGATGGGAACGTCCGCCAGCCGCCCCACCGTCTCCCCCATCGGACCCCGCTTGCCCTGGTCCTTGTCACCGCCGGCGCCGAACACCGCGATGATTCGCCCCTTGGTGATTTCGCGGAGAGTTCCCAGTACCTTGGTGAGGGCGTCGGGGGTGTGGGCGTAGTCCACCAGGACCGGGCACGGCGTGGTGGTGACCAGCTCCAGCCGCCCCGGCAGCGGTCGCGCGGTGGTCAGGCCGGTGTGGATTGCCGACAGCGGAAAACCAAGGGTCAGGGCGGCCGCCGCCGCCGCCAGAGCGTTGAGGATGTTGTGGGCGCCGACGAGGGGAAGCGAGACGTCCACCTGTCCGACCGGGGTCTGGAGGGTGAACAGGCTCCCCTCCAGGGACTGGCGGGAGACCCTTGCGGTGACGTGGTTTTCCCCATCCAGTCCGAAGGTCAGATCACCGCTCCGCGGGCGGGCACGCAGCGGCGCGAGGTGGGGATCGTCGCCGTTGACCACCCGACGGCCGCGCGGTTCGCTCCTCAGGTACGTCTCCAGGTGATGCTTGGCGGCGACGTACTCCTCCATGGTGCGGTGGAAGTCCAGGTGATCGCGGCTGACGTTGGTCCACACCGCCACGTCGAGCTCGAGCCCGGCCACGCGGTCCAACGCCAGCGCGTGGGAGGAGATCTCCACCGCTGCGAGCCTGCCGCCATTGTCGACCAGTTCGGCGAGGAGGGGTGCCAGCACGGTGGCCTCGGGGGTGGTGTTGGTGGCAGCCACGGAGCGGTGGGGCAGGGAATAGGCAATGGTGGTGAAGGACCCGCTGACCATCCCGGCGGCCGAGGCGATGCGGGCGATCAGATCGACGACGGTGCTCTTGCCGTTGGTGCCGGTGACCCCCGCCAGCCGCAGGCGCCGCTGGGGGTGGCCGGCCAGTGCCCAGGCCGCCAGAGCGGTGGCGCGGCGGGGATTGGGAGACTTGAGCCAGGGGAAGGGGGCACCCGGGTCGCGGTCCGACAGCACGGCGACGGCACCCCGGGCCAGGGCCTCGCCGAGGAACTCGAGACCATGGTGGCGCTGTCCGGGCAGGGCGGCAAACACCAGGCCAGGGGCGGCGTCCTGCGCCCGGTGAGTGATGCCCGTGGCGACGAGGCCACCGTCCCCGCGCAGCTCCGCACCACAGGCGGCGGCCAGCTGGGCGAGGGTCACAGGCGCACCGCCTCGCTGGGGGGGAGGCCCATGATGGTGACCAGGCGCTCGGCGATGCGCCCGAAAGTGGGTGCGGCCACTTCCGAGGCCCAGTAGGTGGAGCGCGGTTCGTCGATGCAGACGACGATGACGGCGCGCGGCCGAGGCAAGGGGAAGAAGCCGGCAAACCAGGCCACGTGGCGGCCCGAGCGGAGCACGCCCCCCACCGCCTTCTGCGCCGTGCCCGTCTTGCCGGCGGTGGAGTAGGAGGCGAGACGGGCCCGCTTGCCGGTGCCTTCCTCCACCACCGCAGCGAGCATCGCCGTGATCTGCTGCGCCACCTCCGAAGGGAGAACCCGTCGGGGCGCTTCTACCCGAGCGGGGGTCACCACTGCGCCGGATTCATCCAGGGTGGCGCGCACCAGCCTCGGCTGCACCAGGTATCCGCCGTTGGCGAAGACGGCGTAGGCACGGGCGAGCTGCAGCGGCGAGGCGGTGAGCTCCTGGCCGAGGGCGAGGCCGGCGCGGGAAAGCGCCGACCAGCGCTCGGACGGCAGCAGCAGGCCGCGGGTTTCTCCCGGCAGCTCGATGCCGGTGGGCGCTCCGAAGCCCAGGTCCCGGATCGTCGTGTCCAGTAAGGCGGGAGAGAGTCGCTGGGCGATGCGGATGGAGCCGGCGTTGGAGGAAAAGGCGATGACCTCGCGCACGCTCAGCATCCCGTAGCGTGCGTGGTCGCGCATGAACACCCCGGCCACCTGCACGCCGCCGCCGGAACAGTCGATGAGGTCGGTGGAGCGAAACCCGCCGCCGGCCAGGGCGGCGGCGACGATGATGGGTTTGAAGGACGAACCCGGTTCACTGGCGTCCTCGACGGCGCGGTTGCGCCACGTTTCGGGGGGTGAGGCGCCGGGGGCGTCGGGGTGGAACGACGGCAGGGAGGCAAGGGCCAGCACGGCGCCGGTGGCGGGGTCCATGACCACCGCGGAGGCGCCGCGACCACCAATGCTCGCCAGGGTCGCCGACAACTCCTCCTCCACGGCGGCCTGGATCCTCGTGTCCAGGGTGAGCTGAAGCGACAAACCGGGGCGACCAGGCTGCTCCAGGCGCAGGTCCAGGGGGGTGGGGATGCTCTTGCCGTCGCGCAGCAATCGGTACACCGAGGGGGTGCCGGCGAGGGTCCGGTCGTACGCCTTCTCCAGGCCCGCCTGGCCGACGCCTTCGCCGTTCACGAACCCCAGCACCGCGGCAGCCAGGGGACCGTGGGGGTGGATGCGGCGTTGGGTGCGCATCACGCCGAGGCCCCGCACGCGCAGCCGGTCGACACCTTCCGTGATCGCCGGATCGAGGTTCTTCGCCAGGAAGAAGAAGCGATCGCGCGCCGCGAAGCGCCGCAGGATGTCCTCGGCCTCGAGTCCGACGATCGCCGACAGCTTCCCGGCCAGCTCCTCCCAGCGCTCGCGGGGGATGCGGGCGGGGTTGGCGTAGACCGAAACGCGCTCCAGCGACCCCGCCAGGATGCGCCCGTCGGCGGAGAGGATCTCCCCCCGCGGCTCCTCCACCTCGATGGTTGCCTCGCGTTGCCGCGCCGCTATCTCCGCCCACTCCCGGTGACTGACCAGCTGCACGAAGCCGAGACGCAGCCACACGATGGTCGCCCACCCGGCGAGCAGGACAACCAGCAGACGGAGTCGGGAGGCGGGCAGCATCAGTCACGTCCCGTGGGGGAGGCGAGCGGTTTTGAGTTTTCCGGATTCTGGCCAACGAGCTCGCCCGAAGGGGTGAGAAAGAGGAGTCGGTCGGGAGGAACCGCCGCCAGGCCGAGATCGGCGGCGCGGGGGGCGAGGGCGTTGGGCGAGGTCTCGCTCTCGAGCTGCAAGAGGAGGGCGCGACGCTCACGCTCGAGGGCGTCGACCTCGCTCTTGATCTGAGCGATCTCGTAGCGCAACCGCACCGTGGTCTGGCGCGGCCCGACGATCCCTCCCAGGACGACCGCCAGCCCCCCGGCTCCGAGGGCGCACCAGAGCAGCCAGCGGTGCCAGCGATGGTCGAGCTGGCGCTGCAGGTAGGTGTTGCGAGGTCGGTAGCCGGCGATTCTCACGCTCCCCTCCGCTGGGCGACGCGCAGACCGGCGGAGCGGGCGCGGCGGGTGGCGCGGGCCATCGTCACGGCTCGCCAGCGCGAACCGC
>JABRVY010000275.1:0-2918 GCA_039961755.1 Acidobacteriota bacterium
GGGTGTGGGGGTAGGGGAGGGAGGCTCCCCGGCGACGATCCAGCAGGGCCCCCTCCAGACGAACTCCAGCGCCCTGGCGGCACTCGGTGACGCCATTGCTTCACCCGAGTTTCATGCTTCGCTTTTCCGGTCCCACCCGGTGGGCAACTTGACAGCGACCGCCCCCAGGCGCTACCCGCGCATTCAAAACACCACGAGGCCACGCCGCCCGGGAGACACCGACCCGGCCACGGCCACGGCCACGGCCACGGCCACGGTCACGGACACGGTCACGGACACGGACACGGACACGGACACGGACACCGGGCCCGTCGCGGGCTTCAGAGGAACTCCGGCGCCCTGGCGTCACTCGGTGACGCCATTGCCTCACCCGAGTTTCATGCTTCGCTGGTCCGGTCCCACCCGGTGGGCAACTTGACTATTGCAGGGTGCAGGTCGATTATTGTGCGAGATTCAATCTCGTTGAGGTTTTCTGGAGGCGCATAATGTCTTTAAAATTCAAACGCTTCTTGCCGTCAGGAGCATTCTCGTTGGTGGTCGCATCGATCCTTGCCGCACTTTCACCCGCGGCTGCCGCCGAACCGCCGTGCAACGCCCTGAGCGTTGACGACATCGCCAGCCTGGGGTTCACCCAGGTCAAGGAGGGGTACAGCACCGGGTGGAGTCAGAACGTCACCCTGGGCGCCCAGGCGGCCATCTTTGGCCGGGAAGCCGACTGCGTGTGGAGCACCCCCCACGGCAACGTCACCCTCACCCTGGGGGAAATGGACGTGAACGTGGTCAAGGGGGATCAACAGCGCACCCTGGCCAGGAAAGTGCTGGCCGCCTTCCAGGAGAGGTTGAAAGTCGAGGAGCAGTACCACGGCGCCAGATGGACGGTGACTCCTCTTGCAGGGGTGGGTGAGGAAGCCATCACCGCTCGATTCAACGCCCTGACCTTCCAGGTGGTGGGGTATCAGGGTTCGCGCATGGCCCGCCTGCAGGTCAGCGCCACCCCGGGCACGCCGGGCAAACCCACGCCGGAGAAGGCGGGCGCGCTGCTGGCCAAGGTCCTGGCGGCGGGCACCACCTACAGCTCGGCCGGCGGTCCGCCGGTGGAGCGCCGCTGGGGAGGCGAGGAGGAGGGCGACCGCTACGTGGTGACCGGGGCCGTGGTGGCCTCGGGCTCCCTCTCCGGCACCTTCTCCTGGAGTTCCCCCAACGCCGTGTACCTCTACCCGGACCGGGTCGAAATCGTCCTCAACTCGGCGGACCGATCGGCCTTCATGAACTTGCAGGTGTTCCGCGGCGACGGGCGGGTGGTGGTGCGCTCGGGCAAGCTGGGCGTTGCCAAGCTGGAGGGCAGCGGCGGCAAGGCCGCCGTGGACGTCTTGAAGGGAGCCGGGGTGGTCACCCTGGATGCCACCGTCAAGGCGACCAGCGGCGAGCAGGTCGCCCTGCGCGGGGCACTCACCATCCGCCCCGCCGAGCGCTGAGGCACAGCAGCCAGGCGAGGGGGGGGAAGGCTGCAGCGCGGGTCGACGACGCATGGATAGCGCCTGGGCCGTCCGACTCCCGCAGCGCCCTCACCCAACCTCTGGAAAAACGGAGGCTTGCTCTACTCGTCTCGCCGACGCGGCGGCTGCGGGAGCCGCAGCTCCTCGGGGTGGCTGCGCAGGTAGTTGAGGAGGTATCGGCGCTTCTCGCTGCCCCGCTGCTGACCCTCGCAGGGCGGGGGCAGCGCCGGAGGCAGGGAGCACGCGCCGCGGTCCTGCACGCGGGCATAGATGTTGCCCCACAGCTTCTTGACCGTGACCAGCGAGACCCCCAGCTCGGCGGCGATGGCCGCGTCGGTGTGGCCCGCCAGGGCGCACCGAAGGACCTGCTGCTGCCGCGCCGTGAAGGCGAAGCGCGGAGCGGTGGGGAAGAACGCGGCAAAGGCCAGGGTCCCCGCCCGGGCCAGCGCCTGCGAGCGCATCATCCCCACCAGGTACGGGTGCCTGTCCGCCGGCGGCCGGGCGGCTGGATTCTGGGCGAAGAACCCCTCGAAGTCGTTCCACACCCTGGCGCCGAGCTGGCCCATGAAGTCGCGGTCGCGCTCGCCGTACATCTCGCTGCAAAACGATCGCAAGTTGAGACCCCGGTGCTGGACGGCAAAGGTCTCCACCACCAGGTGCCAGACCCGATGCACCTCCTCCGCCGACAGTTCCTCGTCGGCCCAGCCGCTGTGCAGGCCGAGCACGTTGAGCCCCTCGCCGGTGGCGGCCGCGGCCACCTCTGCCGGAGTCAGGATGGGTGATCGGCCACTGGCGCGGAGCTGGAGAAGGTACGGACCCAGGTAGGGGGGCAGGGTCGGGGCCTGCTCGATGAGCCAGTCGGCCACGAAGACGTCGAGCCCGAAGCCGACGATGCGCCGCCCCGGCGGGCGGTCCTCGTCCTCGACCACCGCCGAGGTGCCCTGCCCCCCCTGCAACACCTCCTCCCAGAGGGCAAAGAGCTGCCGCTCTTCGCCGGGCCGGTAGAGGGCCCGGTCCCGGGCGAGGGCGAAGCACCGCTCGAAGTCAGCGCTTTCGGTGGGGCGAGCGGACAGGTACACGGTAAACCTACCCTTTTAGGATACTTGATTCGTTTCTGCGACGCAATCTATTTTCTCGCCATTGGCAAACCACCGCCGCTGCCGCGGCTCGGGCAGTCCCACGAGGTCGTTCGCAGGGAGGATGTCATGAAGAAAGTGAGACTTCTGGCCCTTGTCACGGTCATGGTTGCAGTTCTGGCACACACCTCGCTGGCCGGCTTCACCGGCACCGACGTCTTTCTCCCCTCGGTGGGGGCGAGGCCTGGGGTGCCCCCGGCGGTGTGGTACACGACGATCTGGGTGCACAACCCCAACGCCACCGCGGCCAACGTCACCTTTTACTTGCTGGAGCGGCAGGAAAACC
>JABRVY010000276.1:0-2202 GCA_039961755.1 Acidobacteriota bacterium
GGGTATGTGGGCGCCGCCCTGCTGGGTCACGCCACCGGCTGGGACACGGTGGTCTCGCCGCCCACCGTGGCTCTGGCCCTGGCCTTCTCCGCCGGGGTGGGGATCTTTTTCGGCTTTTACCCGGCGCGCAAGGCGGCCAACCTCAACCCCATCGAGGCCCTGCGCTACGAGTGAGGCTTCCGGCCGGCCGCGGCCTGCGCTAGCCTTGGCGCATGAGCTTCGATCGTGAGACGGCCTGGCGACTCCTCTGTCAGTGGACCCTCAACGACAACCTGCGCAAACACGCCCTCGCCGTCGAGGCGGCCATGCGCGCCCATGCCCGCCGGCTCGGAGAGGACGAGGAGGCGTGGGGGATCGTCGGGCTCCTGCATGACTTCGACTACGAGCAGAACCCTACCCAGGAGACCCACGTGTGGGTGGGGGCGGGGGTCCTGCGGGAACAGGGGTGGCCCGAGGAATGGGTGCGGGCCATCGAGGGACACGCCGACTACACCGGCGTGCCGCGGGACAGCGAGCTGGCGCGCTGCCTGTTCGCCGTGGACGAGCTCACCGGGTTCCTGACCGCCTGCGCCCTGGTGCGCCCCGATCGGGCGATCGCCGGCGTGGAGGTGCGCTCGGTCTTGAAGAGAATGAAGGAAAAGGCGTTCGCCCGCTCGGTCAACCGCGAGGACATTCGCCGGGGGGCCGAGGAAATCGGCATGCCCCTGGAGGAGCACATCGCCTTCGTGCGCGACGCCATGGCGGGCATCGCCCCCGCCCTGGGGCTGGCCGGTGCGGGTGAGTAGGTTTCCTCTCGCCCTGGCGCTGGCGGCCCTGCTGGCGGGGTGCGGCCAGACGCCGCTGCCGCCGCGCCTGGCCGAGCTGCCCCGCACCCGGGCGCTGGCCGGCGAGGCGGCCCGCCAGCACCTCGCCCAGCTGCACGGGCGGGACGTGGCCCCGGCGGACAGCCTGGTGGCCGAGTACGGCCAGGGGCAGCTGCGCGTGTACCTGTCCCGCTACCGCGACGCCGTGACGGCCCAGGCCGAGCTGGAGCGCATGCTCGCCGGCCTGCGCCGCGGTCGCTCCCCCTTCACCGTCCCCGTCCCCGACCCCACCGCCCGGGGCCGCTGGACCACCGTGGGGCTGGACGCCCACCACCTGGTATGGGCCTCGGGGAGGAGTGTCTACTGGCTGGAGGGCGACCCGATGCGGGTGTTCCGCGCCGCTGACCAGCTCCCCCCACCCGGCGGCGGCACCGTCCTCTGACGCCTCGAGCAGAGGTTCAGGAGGCCTTCCCGGCGGGCGCCCCGTCGGCCATGAGAAGCCTGGCCAGCTCCGCCACCAACTCCGTCACCGCGGCCCCCACCGGCGGCGACAGCTCCTCCGCGAGCTCCTGGGGGGGAGAAATGGTGATCCCCCAGACCTCCCAGGGGGGGAAGGGGGCCACCACCTCCAGGGCCGCCAGCGCCGTCATCACCGCGCCGATATCCGCCTGATGCAGGGACGGGGCGAGGTGAGCGGGGCCGGCCGCCCGGCGAATTACCTGTCCCGGCGGTGAGCCGATCACCGCGTCCACGAAGACGAAGCGTCGCGCCCGGGGGAGCAGCTCGGCCACCGCGAAGAGATCCCCATCCAGGCGCTCCAGCAGCACCCCCGGCGGCTCGCCGAGCTGCGCCCGCAGTGCCTCCACCACCGCCGGCCCGGCGCCGTCGTCCCCCGCCAGGGAGTTGCCGATCCCCACCACCGCCACGGCCGCCACCTCGTCGCCCACGGTGGCGATCATACCGGCAACGGACCCTCGCGGTCGCGGTAGAGAATCGCTAAAAAGGCTATACCAGGTACTCACCTGTGCTAAGATTGGAGTGGGAAGGACCGCCATGACCGAGAGGCTCGACACGGCTCCCAAGGTCCGCTTCGTCACCGCCGCCTCGCTGTTCGACGGGCACGACGCCGCCATCAACATCATTCGCCGGCTGCTGCAGGCCCACGGCGCCGAGGTCGTCCACCTGGGCCATGACCGCGGGGTGCAGGAAATCGTCGAGGCCGCCATTCAGGAGGACGCCCACGGTATCGCCGTGTCCTCCTATCAGGGCGGCCACATGGAATTTTTCACCTACATGATCGACCTCTTGCGCCAGCGCGGGGCCGAGCACATCAAGGTGTTCGGCGGCGGCGGCGGAGTCATCGTGCCCGACGAGATCACCCACCTGGAGGCCTACGGGG
>JABRVY010000277.1:0-1351 GCA_039961755.1 Acidobacteriota bacterium
CCCGGGGGGATGGCTGGGGCGGTCCCGGGTGGACGCTGCGGGACGAGTTGTCGACGGTCCCCTTCGAGCCGGGGGTGGTGGGCCTGGCCCTGGCCGGCCCCGACACGGCGGGCTCCCAGCTCTTCGTGACCCTCACCCGGCAGCCGCACCTGGATGGCCGTTACCCGGTGCTGGGGCGGCTGACCTCCGGCCTCGACGTCGCCGCCCGCCTGCGCCGCGGCGACCGCATCCTGCGCGCCCGGGTGGGCGCCGGGGAGCCCCCCCAGCGCTGGCCGGTGTGGTACGGGGAGCTGTCGCCAGCGCGGCTCGACGCCGACATGCCCGGCTGGCGGGAAGAGGGGAAGCGCTATCAGCCAGAGGGGCCGGCCCTGGAACGCCTCGCCACCGCGGGGTTGCGCTACGGCATCGACGTGGCCATGGGCACCTGGTGCTCCGACTCCCACGAGCAGATCCCCCGGCTGCAGCGCATCCTCACCGAGCTGGGGGAGCGCTCGCCGTTCATCTCCCTGCGCCTTCACGGCGTCGACCGCTCCAAGGAGCTCACCTGGGCCCACGGGCCGGTGGAGCTGGTGCCCACCATTGTCGTGACCTTCGAGGGCGGCGAGGTGGGGCGGATCGTGGAGACCCCTTCCTCGGGCTCGCTGGAGCGCGATCTGGTGCGCATCCTGGCCCCCCTGGAGGGGTGGCCGATCCCTTAGGCGGGTGCCAACACTGGCAGGGTCAAGGTCACGGTCACCGACACCGACACGGACACTGACACGGACACGGGCACGGACACGGACACGGACACTGACACTGACACGGGCACGGGCACGGACGCGGTGGCGGTCACGGACACGGAACGGGGCGGCGCGGAGGCACAGGGGTGAGGCGGCGAAAACTGACCAGCGAGGAGGGTGGGAATGGCTGAGGTGGCGGTGACGTACCCATTGCCGGGGGATGGGCTGGAGCGGCTGGGGCGGGAGCACCGGGTGCGGGTGTACCGGGGGGAGGAGCGACTGGCCGGTGAGGCGCTGGCCGCCTTCACCGGGGCGGCCGAGGCGCTCATCCCCCTGGTGAACGACACGGTGGATGCGGCGGTGTTTGCCCGCTGCCCGCACCTCGAGGTGGTGGCCAACGTGGGGGTGGGGGTGAACAACATCGACCTCGAGGCGGCGGCCGCCGCCGGGGTGATCGTCACCAACACCCCCGATGTCCTGACCGAGGCCACCGCCGACCTCACCTGGGCGCTCATCCTGGCGGTAGTGCGTCGGGTGGTGGAGGGGGACCGACTGCTGCGGGCCGGGGGATTTACCGGCTGGAAGCCGGACTTTTTCCTCTCCGGGGACCTCGAGGGTGCGGTGTTGGGGAT
>JABRVY010000278.1:0-3383 GCA_039961755.1 Acidobacteriota bacterium
GCGGCGTGGAACAGGATGGTCTCCCCCGCCTGCACGCGGTAGGTACGCCGCAGCAGGAACCAGGCCGTCAACCCCTTGACCATCACCGCCGCGGCGGTGACGTCGTCGATGGTCTCGGGCAGGGGAACCAGCCGGTGGGCCGGCATCACCCGCCGCTGGGAGTAGGCGCCCGGCGGCCCCCCGGCGTAGGCCACCCGCTGGCCGACGGCGACCTCTCTAACCCCCTCGCCGACCTCCTCGACGACCCCGGCCGCCTCCAGGCCCAGGCCACTGGGCAGCGGCAGGGGGTAGAGGCCGGAGCGGTGGTAGGTGTCGATGAAGTTGAGCCCCACCGCGGTGTGGCGGACGAGCGCCTCGCCGGGCCCGGGGGCCAGCACCGGCACCTCCTCCCAGTTCAACACCTCGGGGCCCCCGGTGGCGTGGAAGCGGATCGCGTAGGTCATGGGCCCTCATGCCATGCCCGAGGGCTCCCCGTCAACCCCGCCCCGCAGCCGTTCTACCAGCGGCGGGGAACGTCGGCCACCACCCGGAAGGTGTCGCGGGCGATGAGCAGCTCCTCGTTGGTGGGGATCACGTAGGCCTTGAGCGAGGAGGTGGAGGTGGAAATCAGCGCGTTCTCCCCGGGGCGAACCTTGCCATTGGCCTCCTCGTCCAGCTCCAGACCCAGATGCTCCAGGCCGCGGCACACCCGGGCGCGGATGACGGGGGCGTTCTCGCCGATGCCTCCGGAAAAGACCACCGCGTCCGCCGGGCCGGCCTCGGCCAGGTAGGCGCCGATGTAACGCTTCACCCGCTGGCAGAAGATGTCGATGGCCAGGGTGGCGCGCCGGTCCTGGTGCTCCGCCTCTTCCTCCAGCAGCTCCCGCATGTCGGGGGTGAGCCCGGACAGGCCCAGCAGGCCGGAGCGCTTGTTGAGCAGGTTGTCCATCTCGGAGAGGTTCATGCCCTCCTTGATGGCCAGGTACTCCAGCACCGAGGGGTCGATGTCACCGGAGCGGGTGCCCATCAACAGCCCCTCCACCGGGGTGAACCCCATGGAGGTGTCGTAGG
The DNA here is from genome assembly GCA_039961755.1 of Acidobacteriota bacterium. Lineage (GTDB taxonomy): Bacteria > Acidobacteriota > Thermoanaerobaculia > Thermoanaerobaculales > Thermoanaerobaculaceae > CALEVZ01. The sequence goes on from JABRVY010000278.1 coordinate 1,051, forward strand.
AGCGGCCCCCCTTGATGGCGCAGGCGGAGCAACCGTTGCCCAGGTGCAGGGTGATGATGTTCACCGCCTCCGGCTCCAGCCCCAGCATGGTGCGGTAGCGGTACGCCAGGTAGCGGTGGGAGGTGCCGTGGAACCCGTAGCGGCGGATCTTGTAGCGCCGGTAGAACTGGTAGGGGATGCCGTAGAGGTAGCTCACCTCCGGCATGGTGGAGTGGAACGAGGTGTCGAACACCGCCACCTGCGGCACCCCCGGCCCCAACAGCTCCTGGGCGGCGCGAATCCCCTTCAGGTTGGCGGGGTTGTGCAGGGGCGCCAGGTCGATGCAGTCCTCGATGCCCTCGATCACCTCGCGGTCGATCCTCACCGAGCGGCGGAAACGCTCCCCGCCGTGCACGACGCGGTGGCCGACGGCGTGGATGTCGGCCAGGGAGGCGATGTCCTCGATGTGGGAGTCAGGGGAGATGACCCAGCGGACGATCCGGTCGATGGCCTGGCGGTGGTCGCGGATGGGCTCGGCGGCCCGCTGCTTCTCGCGGCACGCCACCTGGAAGGTGATGAGCGCCTCCGTACCGATCCGCTCCACCACGCCGCAGGCCAGCCGACGGTCGGCGTCGGCGGCGATGAGCTCCTGATCGGTCTCGATGATCTGGAACTTCACCGTGGAGGAACCGCAGTTGAGAACCAGGATGTTCACGGCGCACCTCCCGTTTGTGGTGGTCTTCACAAGAGCAAGACCGTTGGAGAGCAGTATGCCACGACTGACCCCCGGCTCCTACCGGCCGGGGGGTCAGGGGGTGGGTGCTGAGGCCAGCTCCACCCTGGTCAGACGCACCACCAGCTGGCCGAGGGAGCGAGTTCGCCCCACCAGCTCCACGGGCACCCCCGAAGCGGCGTCGAGGAAGACACTGAGTTCACCCTGCATACCGAGAAAACCCAGGTCCACCTGAGCGCGAGCCGGGGTAATGCCGGTAGCGGCGGCGACGTGCACGAGGCGGACCAGCTGATCGCCGCGGTGCCGTCGCTCCCCGGAGGAACAACTCTCCAGATAGTCCACCGGCCGCCGGGTGAGGCCGCCGTCGGTCATGGCCAGCTCCACCAGCTGGTCACGGGAGAGGGTCCGGATGGTCAGGCGTCGGCCGGGGAGGTGCAGCTGGGCGGCGGAGGCGAGGAAGAGGAGGGCGTAGGGATCCACCAGCACGGCGGCCACCGGCGGGGCGGTGGCGAGGCGATTCCACCCCTCTCGCCGGTCGGACCAGGCCTCCGGCGGGAGGCCCGCCTCCCGTTCGCTGGCCGGCGCCCGGCGCCACTCGTAGTAGCCATTGGTCACGTATCGGAAAACCTTTTCGTACTGGCGTTTGCCGTAGGTGCGCTTGTGCGTCTGGAGGGCCGCAAAGGTGGTGGGGTGAAGCCAGGTGGTCACCGTCTCGTCCCGCCCCATCGGCAGGTCGGTCTCCACCGTCAGCCGCACCACCCAGGTGGGCGGGGCGAGTGCCGCATCTCCGGGGGGTTGCCGCAGCAGCGGCACCAGCTGCTCGGCCGGGAGGAGGTCGGCGCGCACCACCGAGGTGGCGGCGAGGAGCAGCTTGCGGGCCTCGAAGTGGAGCGCCCCCCAGGGAACGGCCGGGGTCGGCGGAGGGGATGCGGCCGCCGCAGCACAGCCGCCCAGCAGGAGTGTGAAAAGCGCCGCCGCTCGCCTCATAGACCCTCCACTGTAGCGTACGAACCGCCCGCCCTTCTCGTTGTCAGCGTCCGGCCAGCAGGGCGAGCCCCTCCTGCCAGGCGACGGAGGTGTTCTCCAGAGCACCCGCGGAGGGGAGCAGCTGTCGCCAGCGCCAGCGGGGCGGCTCGCCGCGCACGTCGCAGGGGATGGGAACCACCTCCACGCCCAGGCGTCGGCAGTGGCGGAGCGCCCGCCGCATGTGCCAGGCCGAGGTGAGGAGGCCCACCCGTCGCCACCCCCTCTCCTCGATCGGGCGCCGGTAGGCCTCCACCTCCTCCCGGGTGGTTTTCGGCCCCTCCACCAGCACGATGCGCTCCGGCGGCACCCCGAGACTGGTCCACAGGTGCGCCACCACCTGGGGGTAGCTGCGAGGTGGGGGCAGGTGAGGGGGAGCCGCGTCCGTGGGTGGAGGCTCCAGGAAGGGACCCGAGGTGGCCAGCAGCGGCGCCACCCCCCGGCGATGGAGTTCCACCGGCCGCAGGACGCGCTCCGCTGCGGCCCCCAGGGTGACGCGGCCGCGGGAGGAGATCCCCACCCCTCCGCCCAGCACCAGCAGGACGTCAAGGACGGCCTGCTGATGGCCGTCAGCAGATTCGACCCCTCCCTCCAGAAG
>JABRVY010000279.1:0-1490 GCA_039961755.1 Acidobacteriota bacterium
TCGCCGCCCCGTCGCTCCACCCCACCCCGCGGGCTCGCCAGACCGGCGATCTGTCCCTCCACATCCGGGAACGGCCATGGGTGCAGCCTATCACCGCCGACCGGCGCCGCGGACGGCAGCTTCAGCTACACTCCCGCCGTGGGGCTCCACACGGCACCCGAGGCGTCCTGGCGTGGGCAGCAGGAGGACGCCATCCTGCTCTTCGCCGGCTCCGGCAGCCGGCGCCTGGCCAGCCGCATTGCCGAGGCTCTGGGCATCTCGGTGGCCGCCGGCGAAACCCTGCGCTTTTCCGAGGGCAACCTCTTCGTGCGGGTGCTCACCAACGTGCGCGGGCGCCACACCTACGTGGTGCAGACCACCGCCTTCCCCGCCAACGACACCTTCATGGAGCTGCTCTTCTGGATCGACGCCTTGAAGCGCGCCTCGGCCGCCTCGGTCACCGCGGTGGTGCCGTACTTCTCCTACGCCAAGGGGGACAAGAAGGACGAGCCGCGGGTCTCCATCCGGGCGCGGGTGTGCGCCGACGCCATCGAGGCGGCGGGGGCCGACCGCCTGGTCACCATGGACCTGCACGCCCCGCAAATCCAGGGGTTCTTCCGCGTCCCCGTGGACGACCTCTACGCCCTGCCCATCCTCTGCGATGCCGTGCGCCCCCTCCTCCCCGACGGCTTCGTGGTGGTCGCCCCCGACGCCGGCTTCGCCAAGAAGGCCCGCCGCTACGCCTCCCACCTGGGCGCCCCGCTGGTCATCGCCGACAAGGTGCGGGAGGGGCACGACGAGCGGGTCACCTCGGTGGAGATCATCGGCGAGGTGCGTGACCGCACCGCCCTGATCGTCGACGACTTCACCATCTCCGCCAGCACCTTGAACGCCGCCGCCGAGGCGCTGCTCGAGCGCGGCGCCGGCGCCGTGCTGGCCGCCGTCACCCACGCCGTCTTCGCCCCCAACTCCATGGCCCGCCTGGACGCCGGGCCCATCGAGACGCTGGTGGTCACCGACACGGTGGAAAACCAGCCGGTGCAGTTCTCCCCCAAGGTGCGGGTGGTGTCGGTGGCGCCGCTGTTCGCCGAGGCCATTCGCCGCATCCACCACCGCGAGAGTATCAGCGTGCTCTTCCCCGAGTGGAGGTGAAGAGGGGCACTCCCTCTCCTCCCTTGTACGTCCTCGGCGCCTCTCCTCTACCATGCCAGGGTGCGAGTCAGCGCCGTCGCCGAGGCGAAGCTCACCGTCGAGCGGTCGCGCTTTTTTGCGCGTCTCTTCCCCGTCGCCTCGGAGGGCGACATCGAGCTCGCCGTCGCCCAGCACCGGGCGCTTTACCGCAAGGCCCGCCACCACTGCTGGGCGGCGCGCTGGCGGGAGCGCTCGGGAGGGATCGTCGAGGCCTCGCGGGACGACGGCGAGGTGGGTCACCCCGGCCGGGTGTTGCTGGAGCTGTTGCGCCACCACGAGCTGGAGGGGGGAATCATCGTCTCCCGGGTTTTCGGCGGGGT
>JABRVY010000280.1:0-2913 GCA_039961755.1 Acidobacteriota bacterium
CACCAGCACCGGGTTGTAGTTGGCGTCGTAGATGCACAGGAACTCGTCCAGGGCGGCAATCATCTCGGCGGTCCCCACCACCACCGGAACCGTCGATGGCCCCAGCCGCAGATCGGGGCGGGCCGGCACCAGCCGGGCCGAGTCCCACACCGCCACCGCGTTGACCCCGCAGATCTCCCGCAGCTTGCTGTCGCGCAACGTCTTGCCCGCCAGCGGGGTGTTATGCACCGGCACCTCGGCGATCAGCAGATTGCGAAAGCTGCCGATGACGTGGGTCTGCGCCCGACCGGCGTTGACCCGGCCGGCCAGCTGCTCGCCCAGCTGCAGCTTCAGGGGCAGCACCTTGGTCGCCCCGGACAGCTCCAGGATGTCCACCGAACGGCCATTCTCCGCAACCGCCAGCACCGGCACGGTGGCGCACACCTCGCGGACGGTGAGGGTGATATTGGTGTTGGTGACCTCGTCGCAGTTGGCCAGCACTGCCCGCGCCCGCTCCACCCCCGCCCGCCGGTAGGTGTCGGCGCTGTCCACCTCGCCGGCCAGGACCGGCACACCGTCCCCGTGCAGCTGGGCGGCGCGGACGGGGTCGGGCTCCAGCAGCACCCAGGGGATGCCCAGCGCCGAGAGCTCGTCGGTGATTCCCGGCGCAATGGAATCCCAGGCGCACAGCACCACGTGCCCGGCGAGCTGGTCGCCCACCTCCCGGGGTGCCCGCAGGCGCAGCCGCGCCTCCAGCCAGGGGGCGTAGAAGTAGCGGATGAAGGCGAACGGCAGCATGATCACCAGCAGCACCAGCCCCGACAGCAGCACCACGATGCTGAAGGCGCGCCCCAGGTCACTGTGGAAGGTGATGTCACCGAACCCCAGGGTGCTCATCACGGTGAGCGTCCAGTACACCCCCGTCAGCCAGGAGTGTCGCTGGCCTTCCGCATACTCCATGATGATGTGGAAGAGCACCGCGTAGACGGTGATCACCGCCAGCAGGACGATGAGGTACCTGGCCAGGGAGCGCAGGTTGCGCTGCACCTGCCGGTCGCCGAGGACAAAGGCGAGGAGGGAACTGACCAGCTTCACCGGTCGCCGCCGCCGGTGATTCTACCCGACGCCGGTCACCTCACCGGTTGCCACCGGCGCCCTTGGAGCCGCAGCGGGGCAGCAGCTCCACCGCGGCGCTGGCCACCTCCACCTTCAGGCGGGAGTACCCCATGCCGTCGGGCTCCTTGCCAGCGCGCAGCGAACCCACCCGCTGCCAGGTGGAGAGGTCCACCACCGAGATGACGTCGGCGTTGGCGTGGGCCACGAAGGCGCGCCGGCCATCCGGGGTGACGAGGATGCCGATGGGCACCGAGCTCGAACCGAAGGTGTCGCCGAAGAGGCGGCCCGAGGTCTCGCTGGCGGCCACCTCGAGGCCCACGGCGCGGGCCAGGCGACGGGAGGCCACCTCGAACACCTTGATGTCTCCGGAGCGGGCCGCCGTCACCAGCACGTGCGCCCCGTCGGGGGTGGCCACGGCGCGGATGGGAAAGGACGGCGACGGCAAGGTGGCGAGCACCTCCAGGGAGGCGGCATCCAGCACCGTGACGGTGTCGGCGGCGCGGTTGGTCACCCACACCTGTCGGCCGTCGGGGGTCACCGCCACCCCCTCGGCCCCCGCCCCGGTGGGGATGGAGGCCAGCACCTGGCGCCTCTCCAGATCCACGGCCGTGAGGGAACCGGAGCCGATGTTGGCCACGAAGGCGCGGCTCCCGTCGGGGGTCAGCGCCACCATGTGCGACACCTCTTGCCCGGTGGTCACGGCGAACAGGACGCCGCCCCCCAACGCATCGACGACCAGCAGAGCCTTGTTCCCCTCGGCGGTCACCACGGCGCGCTGGTTGTCCCCGAGCCACGCCAGGCCGTGGGGCCGCCGGTACTCCCCGAGGTCGATGGTGCGCACCACCTGCGCCGCCGCCACGTCGATGAGGGTGAGGGTGGAGCCCGGCGCCTGGCGGGTGCCGTAGTTGCTCACCAGCGCCAGCCGTCCGTCGGGGGAGACCGCCACCTCGTGGGGGCCCTCCCCGGTGGGCAGCGTCGCCCGCACCTGGCCACTCTCCAGATCCACCAGAGACACGGTGGCTTCGGCCTTGTTGGCCACCACTAGGGTGGCGGCCTGGGCGGACGTCAGGAAGACACTCGCGGCCGTCAGCGCCGCCCACACCGGTGCGCGGCGGGTCAGGGAGGGGGCAGAGAGACAGCGATACCCCATGGTCACCTCCACTCTCCCCAACGTCGAGGGAGAGGCCGATACTCCCGTCACACCGACGCCAGCGCCTCGCGCACCCGGCCCCCCGCCTCCGCCAGGGGCACCGGCTGCTTGAGGCGATCCCGCCGCAGCGACAGCTCCACCTGCCCCTGCTCCACCCCCTTCTTGCCCACCACCACCCGCACCGGGAAACCGATGAGATCGGCGTCGTTGAGCTTCACGCCGGGGCGCTCGTCGCGGTCGTCATACAGGACCTCTACCCCCGCCGCCTGCAACTGGCCGTACAACCCGTCGGCGGCCTCCCGCACCGCCGCCACGTCGGGGTTCAAGGCGATCAGCTCCACCTCGAAGGGGGCCAGCGGGCGGGGCCAGACGATGCCGTGCTCGTCGTGGTTCTGCTCCACCGCCGCGGCCACCGTACGCCCGATGCCCAGGCCGTAGCACCCCATGATCATCGGGTGGGTCTGCCCCCGCTCGTCCAGGTAGCAGCACTCCATGGCGGCAGAGTACTTGGTGCCCAGCTTGAAGATGTGCCCCACCTCGATGCCCCGCTGCACCTCCAGCGGCGCCCCGCAGCGGGGGCAGGCGTCCCCGTCCCGCACCACCCGCAGGTCGGCCACCACATCGGGGGTGAAATCCCGCCCCGGCACCACCCCCACCAGATGATGATC
>JABRVY010000281.1:0-2457 GCA_039961755.1 Acidobacteriota bacterium
CCCTGCCCCCCTCCCACCGCCTAGCCGATCAAAGGGCCCTGGTGGAAATCGGCTTCGACGAGGAGGCGGCGCGCCGGGAGGCGGCCCGCTGTCTCGACTGCGGGGTCACCCCGGTGTTCGACGGCACCCGCTGCGTGCTGTGCGGTGGCTGCGCCGACGTCTGCCCCACCGCCTGCCTGAAGCTGGTGAGTCTGGCCGATCTCCTTCCCACACCCGAACTGGACAGCACGTTGCGGGCCACTTTAGGGGCTGATTACGACCCCCGACACCATTCCGCCATCCTCAAGGACGAGGATCGCTGTATCCGCTGCGCCCTGTGCGTCATGCGTTGTCCCGTGGAGGCCATCGCCATGGAGCGCGTCACCTTCACCTGTCACTGGAGGGTTGCATGAGCACCGCCCACCCCTCGTTCCACGGCCGTTCTCGGCTCGACCCCGAGCCGCTGCCGCGCCGGGATTTCCTGGGCCTGGCCGCCCTGTGGTCCGCCGCCGCCGCCCTCGCCTTCGCCGCCGTGGGCGCCCTGCGCCTGCCCAAGGCAGCGGTCTTGCCCTCGCCCTCCAAGAAGTTCCGCGTCCAGTTGCCGGAATCGCTGGCGGCGGGGGAGGCGTTCGTGCCGCCGGGGCGGTCCGTGGCCCTGTTCAGGGACACCCAGGGGGTGTTCGCCGTCTCCACTGTGTGTACCCACCTGGGCTGCATCGTCAAGCCCACCCCCCACGGCTTCGACTGCCCCTGCCACGGCTCCCAGTTCGCCGCTGACGGCTCCGTGGTGCGCGGTCCGGCGCCGGCACCCCTCCCCTGGCTGGCGGTCAGTTCTCTGGGCGGCGGCAGCATCCTGGTGGACGAGGGCTCCACGGTGCCGGCGGGCACCAAGGTCGCGGTATGAGCGCCGCGGCCTCCAACGGCGGTCTCGCCCAACTCTGGGCCAACCTGCGCGCCGCCCCGCGCCGGCTGCGAGAGACCATGTTCCGCTCCGGCTCCCCCGTGAGCGACCGCGCCCGCTCCACCTTCATCTTCGGCAACGTCTTCCTGCACCTGCACCCGGCCCGGGTGCACCGCTGGAGCTTGCGTTGGCCCACCACCTGGGGGCTGGGGATGATCGCCCTGGCGGCCTTTCTGGTGACGCTGGTGACCGGCGTCCTGCTGATGTTCTACTACAAGCCCTACCCCGAGGTGGCCTACGAGTCGATCAAGAACATCCATTTCGTGGTGCCCACCGGGCGTTTCATGCGCAACATCCACCGCTGGGCGGCCCACGTCATGGTGATCGCCGTGCTGGCGCACATGGCGCGGGTGTTCTTCACCGCCGCCTACCGCCGCCCCAGGGAGTTCAACTGGCTCATCGGCATGGGTTTGCTGGTGACCACCCTGGGGCTCTCCTTCTCCGGCTACCTGTTGCCCTGGGACCAGCTGGCCTACTGGGCGATCACCATCGGCGCCAACATCGCCCAGTCACCCCGGGAGGTCACCGACGCCCTCAACCTCACCTCGTCCTTCGATCCCGGTGGCCTGAACAAGGTGTTGCTGCTGGGGGCCGAGGAGGTGGGGGAAGAGGCCCTCATTCGCTTCTACCTCTTCCACGTCATGCTGTTGCCGCTCATCCTGGTGGCCCTGCTGGCGGTGCACTTCTGGCGCATCCGCAAGGACGGCGGCCTGGCGCGTCCCGCCAACGCTGAACAGCGCCTCGGCCCTCCCCACCCCGCCACCTATCCCGTCTTCACCGAGGCGCCCCAGAAGACCTACCACCTGGCGGCCATCGTACGGGGCCGCACCCCGGCGGTGGGCAACGGCCCGGAGGCCACCGTCCCGGCCATGCCCCACCTGCTCTACGGGGAGCTGGCCCTGTTCATGCTCACCGTGGGCATCTGCCTGGTCCTCTCCGTGCTCTTCAACGCCCCCTTGAAGGAACTGGCCAACCCGGCGGTGCCAGAGAACCCCGCCAAGGCCCCCTGGTACTTCCTGGGCCTGCAGGAGCTGGTGTCCTTCTCCGCCTTCATGGGGGGCATCGGCATTCCCACCATCGTGCTCATCGGTCTGGGCCTGATCCCCTACCTGGATCGCGAGGAGGCGGGCACCGGGGAGTGGTTCGGCGGGCCCGGGGGCGGCGCCCTGGTGGCCCGGGCGGCGGTGTTCGGTCTCACCGCGGCGGTGGCCCTGGAGGCCTTTGCCATCCATTTCGGGTGGTTGCGGCAGTGGTGGCCGGAGGTGCCGCAGCTGCTCATCACCGCCTTCAATCCAGGGACGGTGCTGACGGCCATCTACGCCGCCTACTCCCTGTGGCTGGTGCGACGTCATAACTCCACCCGGGCCGGCGCCCTGGGGCTGTTCACCTGTTTCCTCGCCGGCTTCGTGGTGCTCACCGTGATCGGGACGTACTTCCGCGGCCCCAACTGGGAGTTCTACTGGTCCCCCGCCCACTGGCCCGGACATTAGAGGACGATCATGCCTGCTCCCCACCCC
>JABRVY010000282.1:0-1590 GCA_039961755.1 Acidobacteriota bacterium
GGCCCGGGCCCTCGAGGCCGCCGCCGGAGCCCTCGCCCTCGCCGCGGCCGTGAACCCCCCTTCAAGCCCATCGCCGAGCAGGTGATCCGCGCCGCGGCGTCGGTCCCCGCCAACGTCGCCGAGGGTCAGGGCCGCTCGGGTCAGGACCGCCGGTACCACTGGCGGGTGGCTTACGGCTCGGCCCGGGAGCTTGCGGTGCACCTCACCCTTCTCGCCGACGCCGGGGCCATCGACCGCCCCGGCGCCGCCCGGGTGCTGGCGCAGCTCGACGAGGTGCGGGCCATGCTGTGGAAAATGACCCACCCCCGCTGACACGGTCACTGACACGGGCACGGGCACGGGCACGGTCACGGTCACGGTCACGGACGCGGACACCGACGTGGACACGGTCACGGGTGCGGGTGGCCGCCTCACAGGTGGCGGCAGGCCCCGCGCCCGCCACGGGTGCACGGGGTTTCTCGTGCGCCCGGCGTGGCTAGCTCTGGCAGGCCGCCACCACCCGGCGCAGGGCGGCGCCGACCTCCACACCCACTTCGGCCAGCTCGGGCTTGCCGATGACGCCCATGGCCCCGGCGGGGTTCATGGCCCGGACCACGGTCTTGCCCCCCTCCACCGAGACCGTCACGTTGCAGGGCAGGAGCACCCCCACCTCCGGGGCCATGGTCAGCGCCCGGTGGGCCGAGGGGGGGTGGCACGCCCCCAGGATGAGATACGGCTCGCGGTCGACGTTCAGCTTCTTCTTGAGGGTGGCCTGGACATCGATTTCGGTCAACACCCCGAACCCCTCGGCGGCCAGCGCCGCCCGCGCCCGCTCGACAGCCTCGGAGAAGCTCAGAGGTGACACGGTCTCGAACGCTACGGTAGTCTCGCGCACACCATCCCCCTTTCTTTCGGCGCCGCGCAACTCTCCACCCTTGCGACGGCCTCACTTCAAGTTACAGCAAAGATTTGTTCTGGGCGCCACCCGGGCGCCGTGCGGATCAGGAGGCTCAGGTGAAGCCGCCGGTGCCACAGGCGGCACGGCTGGGAGCCCCGCATGGAGCCGCCGCCGAGCCAACGGCCGAGGCAAAGGTGGAATGCACCCGCTCCACGCCGCCTGCCCCACAGGACGGGCAGCTCACCCCCTCGGCCCCCGCTCCCATGCGCTGCAAGACCTCGAACCGCTCCCCGCAGCTGACGCAGCGATACTCGTACAACGGCATCGACTCTACCCTCCACACCGCCCCCACAGGGCGTCCCACACGTTGCTGGGGATCCCCTGTGGAAAGGCCTCATCAGTGGTGACGATGGTGGCGCAGCTCCGGCACCGCCAGAGCAGCGACCCTCACGTGGGAACCGGCCGCAGCCGCCCACCGCAGGTGCGGCAGCGGCCCGCCTCGGGCTGGGCGGTCCGCTCGTTCATTGGTTCTCTCCAGCGCCTGTCTGCCCGCTGCAATCCTGCCGACGTTGCCCCATCTCTTCAGACCTGCCACCGGCAGGTCGAGGCACCGCTCAGGTGGGTACCCCCAGGCGCGGCAGGATGAACCACTGCAGCAGTGCCCAGGCCAGCAGCACGCCCACCACCACCCCGAGCTCGCCCCAGTTCACGCC
>JABRVY010000283.1:0-1576 GCA_039961755.1 Acidobacteriota bacterium
GGCCACTGCCCCCACCCCCAGCCACGCCAGTGCCGAAGATATCCGAAGGTGTCTCACGCTCGTCCCTCCCTCCCCGGGCGTACGCTCCTGCCAGCGGTTCCGGCGCTACCCGCAGGTCTCGGGCTGGGGAGAATCGGCCGCGTGGTCCACCAGGAACTTCTGCACGTCCTGGAGCTGCTCCGCCGGCAGCAGGTCGGTGAGCTTCTGCGTGCCCTTGTTGTGGACGCCCTTGGCGAAGTAGCGCTTCCACTGCTCCTGGGTCCTGCTCAGGGGGGTGATCTCGCCGCCCTCGGCGCCCTTGACGTGGCACGACTTGCAGCTCTTCTTGAAGTGGAACCGTCCCTTGTTGGCGCTCCCCTGGGCCAGGGCAAAGCCGCTGGCAAAGGTCAGCGCCACCACTGCCGCCGCCACCTTCGTCGTCCCTCTCATCTCGGCCTCCTTGTTCCTTTCTTCACAAAGTTCGTCATCAAAGTTGCTGGCCTCATGATCGCCAGCGGATGATATAAGCATATGGCTAATTGTGCTGTTTGTCAAGAGGGGATTCTTGATGAGACTCAAAGGCGGTCAAGTCATGACGTTGGATGCGCGGCGCGGCCGCGACCGCTCCCCACCACCTTCACCGCAGGCGCACCGTCGCGGCATCCCCGCCCGCTGCCCACCGGCAACGGAGGGCGCCCGGGGTCAGACCAGGTTGGTGAGCCCGGCCTCCCGGGCCCAGGTGAGGGCCTGCCGCCACTCCTCCGGGGTCAGACGGCGGGACAGCTCGGGGATATCCACGGCGCGGTACTCGGGGCGGTACTGGCTCATGATGTTCACCGCCGTCTCGGGCCCCAGCTCCGCCGCCACCCAGCGGACGAAGCGGTCGGTGCCCGCCAGGTTGTGGGGCAGCACCAGGTGGCGGATCAGCAGCCCCCGCCGCGCCACCCCCCGCTCGTCCACCTCCAGCACTCCCACTTGCCGGTGCATCTCCCGGATGACCGCCGCCGCCACCTCGGGGTAATCCCGCGCCCCCGCCGAGTACCGGGCGGCCGCCTCCCCGTCCTGGTACTTGAAATCGGGCAGGTAGATATCCACGATGCCGGCGAGCAGGGCGATGACCTCGGGGTTGTCGTACCCCCCGGTGTTGTACACCAGCGGCAGGCGCAACCCGCGGGGGATGGCCTGGCGCACCGCCTGGACGATGTGGGGCACGACGTGGGTGGGAGTGACGACGTTGATGTTGTGGCACCCCCGCTGCTGCAGCTCCAGCATCATCTCCGCCAGGGCCTCGATCGCCAGGAAGCTGCCGTCGCCGCGGTGGTTGATCTCCCAGTTCTGGCAGTAGCAGCACAGCAAGTTGCAGTTGGAGAAAAAGATCGTCCCTGACCCGCGGCGCCCCACCAGGGGCGGCTCCTCGCCGAAGTGGGGCGCGGCCCCGTGCACCTTCAGCCGCGAGGTCGAGCTGCACACCCCCGTCTCCCCCGCCAGCCGGTTGACCCCGCACCGCCGGGCGCACAGCTCACAGCTGGCCAGCATCCCCCACAGCCGTTCCGCCCGCGCCGCCAGCTCTCCCGAGCGTTCCAGCGCCAGGTACCCC
>JABRVY010000284.1:0-14722 GCA_039961755.1 Acidobacteriota bacterium
AGTCGCGCCCCGCGCGGGGCGCGCGGATTGAAACGATGCCTGATCCTCGTCTGCCGTATCGCCAAGAGTCGCGCCCCGCGCGGGGCGCGCGGATTGAAACACGCGCAGGAGCGCCGCGGGCCTGGGCACGCGGCGTCGCGCCCCGCGCGGGGCGCGCGGATTGAAACAATTGGTTGTCCCTCGATCTCCCAATACCAAGTCGTCGCGCCCCGCGCGGGGCGCGCGGATTGAAACGCGGGTTTGTCGCGCGGGATCCACTCAGCACTATGGTCGCGCCCCGCGCGGGGCGCGCGGATTGAAGCCGTGCCACTCGCGTTCGGATTCGTCGGCGACGGTGGTCGCCTGTCGCCTGACTCGCGGCGTGAGGCAGCGCAGCGGAATGGCATGCCGGTGCGGGCACGGTCGCGAACACAGGCAGGGAGATGGGCCCGCGCAACGACACAGGCAGCGGCACGAGCGCCGCTCCGGCCGTCGCACGTGGAATCGTCTCTCGGGGCGGGCCGTGGTGCTGCCGGGGCCTTTCTATATGGGTTGGCCCACGGCGTGACTCGAGAGTTTGGAGATGCGTCGAACTCGGCAAATTATTCGACTATGCTCGAATAGTTCGATTGCGATTGAAAATGAATAACTTTCACGTCGCGCTTGGGCAAGGCCCGGTGGTGGTCGCCTCTCGCGTGACTCGCGGCGCGGGGCAGCAGGACGGTATCAAATTGGAACACCGCCGCGGGTATCGTTGCGGCTCCGGCGGATCGCACCGTCTTTCGGAGCGGGCCAGAGGCCCGCGGTCCCAGGGGCACTGGCACGGATACGGTCGCGGACACAGTAACTGACACGGCCACGGCCACGGTCACGGTCGCGGACACGGCCACGGTCACGGACGCGGACACGGAAACCGGGGACCGGGGAGGCGGCCGTCGCAGGGGTGGCGGTATGGCCGAGGGCGCAGGGGAGCGCCGGTTCAGGCGCAAAAATTGCTAATACTTCCCTATATTCTTGCGAGGTTTCGAGGGGCGAGATCGAAGGGGGCGGCGCCGGGACACGGCCAGCGGGGAGCGTCACCGGCCGGCGGCGGGGGGGGCTGCGAACTCCAGGGCGCCCTCGGCGAGCCAGTGGGCGAGCAGGCGGCGCACGCGAAAGGCCTCGACGCTGGCCTCGCGCTCGCACTGCGCGGGGGAAACACCGCCAGTTGCCTTGGCCCACAGGTCGCGCATGAGGGCGACGTCGTGCTCGTCGGCGGGGCGGGTGGGTCGCTGACCCGCAGGGCGCAGGCGCGCCTCGTCGGGGAGGAGGGCGCAGGCGCGCCGGTACTCGTCCACCCGGCGCATGCCCTCCATGACCAGGGGCAGCACGGCAAGCGGGCCATCCTCGCCGGGCTGCGCCGGGGGCGCGTCCTCTTGCACGAAGACGAAGCGCGCCAGGGGAAGGGCCAGCAGTTGATAGACGGCCGGCTTGGCCGTCAAGGGCCCGGCGGCGGCAGCGGCAACCATGCCGTCCAGCAGGCGAATGGTGCCGGCGGCGGTGCCGCTGGCGTCGAAGAGGGTGAGCAGGCCAGAAAGACGAGATTCGGCCAGGTTCTGCAACAGCGAGGGCATGCCGAACAGCGCCAGGTCACCGGAGATGGTGGGCGGCGCCGGGGGGCTTTTGACGGGGGTCTCGACTCGCTCCAGGGCGCGGGCCGCCGCCTCGGCGATGGGTTGGCCGGGGAAGCGCTCGACGAGGGACGCCAGGAACTCCCGCGCTGCCGCACTGGTGGTGCCGGCCAGCAGGGCGATGAGGCCTTCGACCACCTCGGTCTTGCGGGTCGAGGCGAGGGTGACGCCCAGCACCTTCTTGGGGAGCTCCTCCCGGATGGCGGCGATGATCCGTTCGACCAGCTCGCCCTCACCGCCGAGGTCCTGCTGGCCGAGCTCGGCCGCGCGCGCCAGGGTGTTGCCCAGCTGGGGCTTGCGCTTCAGGGCGTGGCCGACGACGCAGCGGCGCGCGGCCGACGACGAGGAACGCGCCAGAGCGCCCACCACCCGATCCAGAAGTCCTGACAGGTCCGATGCTTCGTGGGGGAGCGGGCGGACGCCCAGGAGGGCGTCCTCGAGCTCGGCAACGCGGGCGATCAGGGTCGCCTCCGCGCGCGGGGTGCGGATCTGCCCAAGCGCCGCCAGCGCCTCACGGACCACCGCCAGGGGTCCGCTGGGTTGCGAGAGGGGGACCAGCACCTCGAGGTCGTCGTCGGGGCGGTGGTCGGCGCCGGGGGGGATGCGCCGCAGGAGATAGAGGAGGTTGCGCTCCAGCTGCCAGGGGATGACGGTGGAGCCGGCGGCGGCCTGGCGCAGGGTGTTGAGGGCCAGGCGGCGCGCCTCCTCGCCGTGGGCGACCAGCAGCGTCAGCAGGTGGCGGCGCCGCTCGCGGCTCTCCTCCCGTTCCAGGCGGGCGAGCAGCTCGGCCGGCGCAAGGTCGGAGAAGAACACGAGGGCGCGGCGCAACAGGGCGACCTTGTCGGGGTCCTCGGCAAAGGCGCGCAGCTGCGCCGGTGCCAGCAGCGTCTCCCCCTTGTTCTGCAGGGGACGCGCCGCCTCGGGGGAGACCCGCTTGCTGGCCAGCATGTCCTGCGCCAGCTCGAGCATGGTGACGGCGCGCCCCAGGGCGCCGGCGTTGAACTCCTCGGCGGCGGCGTGCACCAGCTCCTCGTAGCGGCGGGCCGCCTCCAGGCGGTCTTCGCTCAGGGACAGCGCCTTGCGCAACACCCCGACGGACCCGGGAGGGGGAGCGTCGCTCGAGGCCCCAGGGGGAGGCGCCCAGTCGGGCAGGCGGCTGCCCAGCAGGCGCAGCAGCCGCTGGGGTGAGGCCCCCCCACCGACCCTCTCCAGGGCGGCGAGGTTCGCCAGGAGGTCATCCTGGCTGGCGGCGCTGCCCACCGCCTCGGCCACCGCTTCGGCGAGCACCGCCGCCGGTGGCGCCGCCGGCCGGGGCAGGTCCGCGCCGGCCAGGCGCTGGAGCAGCAGCTCGAGCCGGCGCAGGCCACGCGCCACCGCCGGCGAGACGGCCGCCGCCGGTGGCGCGCCGGGGGAGGCGGGGGCGCCGGTCGCCATGGCCGAGCGCAACGGCGGAGCCGCTGGCTCGCTCTCCTCACTGGCCTCCGCGACCCGCTGGTGGACCACGTCCACGGTGGCGGCCAGGACGGTCTTGGCCTCGTCCAGGCGGGAGAGGTCGTCCGCGAGATGGGGACGATCCGGGGGCGGGCAGAGCTCCAGCAGAACCCCGGCCAGGGCACCCATGAAGGCCTCGATCTGCTCCCTGGGCACGAGCTGCAACTCCTTGAGCATGTGAATCTTCTTGGCGGCATGGAAGAGGTAGTCAGAAACCGGCAGGCTGGAGGCGCGGCGGTACTGGGCCGCCACCCAGGCCTGGATCTCCTCGCCCACCACGGATGGCGGGAGGGCGAGGAGGTGCTCGAAGGAATCGGCGAACAACATGGGGGGCACCTGGTCGGAGAGGTACTGCTGGAGCATCACCAGGGCCTCGCGGGTTTCCTCGTCGAGCGTACCTGGGTCGTCGCGCCGCGGAGTGTCCATGTCGCTGGCATTGTAGCGTTGTGCTAGCAGGGGTTACTGGCGCTCGACGGGGGTCGCTCCGACAGCTTCGAGATCATGGCGCACCATCAGGCGCACCAGCTCGGCGAACCCCACGCGGGGCCGCCACCCCAGACGCTCGCGGGCGCGGCGGGGATCGGCTTGCAGGTTGTCCACCTCGGCGGGGCGCAGGTAGGCGGGGTCGACGGTGATGAGGGTGCGGCCGCTGGCGGCGTCGAGGCCGCGTTCCTCCAGGCCCTTCCCCTCCCAACGCAGGGTGATGCCAGCGGCGGCGAACGCCGCCTCGGCAAACTCGCGCACCGAGTGGGTCTGCCCGGTGCCGATGACGAAATCCTCGGGCTCGTTCTGCTGCAGCATCAGCCACATGGCTTCCACGTAGTCGCCGGCGAACCCCCAGTCCCGGCGGGCATCCAGGTTGCCCAGGGCAAAGGAGGGGATGCGCCCGGCGACGATGTCGGCCACCCCGCGGGTGATCTTGCGGGTGACGAAGTTCTCCCCGCGGCGGGGGGATTCGTGGTTGAAGAGGACGCCGTTGACGGCAAAGAGCCCGTACGCCTCGCGGGCGTTGACGGTGGCCCAGTAGGCGAACACCTTGGCCACCGCGTAGGGGGAGCGGGGGTGGAAGGGGGTGCGCTCGTTCTGCGGCACCTCCTCCGCCTTGCCGAACAACTCCGAGGAAGACGCCTGATAGAACCGCGCCTCGGGGGCCTGCTGCCGCATGGCCTCCAGCAGGCGCACGGTGCCCAGCGCCACCACCTCGCCGGTGTAGGTGGGCTGCTGGAAGGAGATGCCCACGTGGGACTGGGCGGCCAGGTTGTACACCTCGTCGGGGTTGCTGGCGGCCATCACCTGGTGCAGCGAGTCGGCGTCGGAGAGGTCGCCGTAGTGAAGGAAGTAGCGGTGGCGAAACTCGGGGTGGGTGCGCAGGTGATCGATGCGCTCCCGGTTGAAGGTGGAGGCGCGGCGCACCAGGCCGTGCACCTCGTAGCCCTTCTCGAGCAGGAATTCGGCCAGGTAGGAGCCGTCCTGCCCGGTTATCCCGGTGATCAACGCCCGCTTCACGACGGGAAGTCTAGCACCGAGACGGCCCCGGGCACGGACACGGGCGCGGTCAGGGACACGGGCAAGGTCACTGGCACGGACACCGTCGCGGACACGGACACGGGCACGGACACGGTCAGGGACACGGTCACCGACACGGACACGGGCTCAGGCACGGCCGCGGACACCGGGCCGGCCGAGGTAAATCGCACCCCCCGTGAAGGCGGGCCGGAGGCCCGCGCACCCAGGGGCACTGGCACGGACACGGTCACCGTCGCGGGTGGATCAGCCTCCAGGTCAGCGCCCGCACGCGGTCGAAGAGCTCGATGGCGCCCTGCGCTGCGGCGTCCACCGCACCGGCGCGGAGCAACAGCCGCAGGTGGCTGTCGGCCTCCAGGGCTGACGCGTAGGCGATGCGCCAGTGGTGGAAGCGGTCTCGCCCTGCCCGGCCGGCCCCCTCGGCGAGATTGGCCGGCACCGAGGAGGCGGCGCGGATGAGCTGGTCCGCCAGGGTCCGGAGCGGGGCCGGCAGCTGGAGCGCCAGGGCGACGGTGGTGCCGCCGGCCTCCAGGGCCAGCTGGTGGGCGGTGAGGGAACGGTTCGGGGTCGACGGGGGCGGCGTGGTCCGAGTGGTGTTCATGCCACCCGCCCTGCGCCCGGGGCGGGCGCTGTCAGAAGGGGCGCCGAAGGCGACCGCCCGGAGGGCGGCGTGCCCTTGACAGCGACCGCCCCCGGGCGCTACCCGAAAGGTAAGAACACCACGAGGCCACGCCGCCCGGGAGGCACCGTCACGGGCACGGGCACGGACACGGGCACGGACACGGACACGGACACGGTCACGGAAAAAGGAAAGAAGGCTATACCAGGTACCCACCTTTGCTATCATGCTCGCACACGGGAGGGGGGTATGAACCAGAAGAGGGGGTGTATCGGCATTCTCACCGGGGGTGGCGATGTACCTGGCCTGAACCCGGCGATCCGGGCGATCACGGTGCGGGCGCTGCGGGAGGGGTATCGGGTGGTGGGCATCCGCCGCGGCTGGGCCGGCCTGATCGAGCCTGACCGCGATGATCCCAACGCCAACGGCAACTGGGTCATCGAGCTGAGCGACGAGCTGGTGAACAAGGTGGGGCGCACCGGGGGGACGTTCCTGCACACCTCGCGCACCAACCCCTCCCACGTTCCGGCGTCGGCAGTGCCGGTGCATCTGCGGGACCGCTACCAGGACGAGCGCAACGATCTGACCCGGGAGGTGCTGGCCAATCTGGAGCACTTCGGCATCGACGTGCTCATCCCCATCGGTGGCGACGACACCCTGTCCTTTGCCGTACGCCTCCATGAGCTGGGCGTCAAGGTGATCGGCATCCCCAAGACCATGGACAACGATGTGCCGGGCACCGACTACTGCATCGGCTTTTCGACCTGCGTCACCCGTACCATCGCCATGACCCACGCCCTGCGCACCTCGGCGGGCAGCCACGAGCGCTTCCTGGTGCTGGAGGTGTTCGGGCGTTACGCGGGCTTCACCGCGCTGCTGCCGGCCATGGCCGGGGCCGCCAACCGCTGCGTCATCCCCGAATACCCCTTCAGTGACGAGTTGCTGTGCGAGCTCTTAAGCGAGGATCGCCGGCGCAACCCGAGCCTCTATAGCGTCGTGCTGGTGTCGGAGGGAGCCACTATCAAGGGCATGAACGGCATGGTGTATAGCGAGCAGGAGAGGGACCAGTTCGGGCACAAGAAGCTGGGGGGTATCGGCGATCTGGTGGCGCAGCGGCTGAAGGAGCTCTCCCCGCGCTTCAACGGCGGCGAGCGGGTGGACGTGATCAATCAACGCCTGGGATACCTGGTGCGCTGTGGCGACCCCGATGCCATGGACTCCATCGTTCCCATGGCGTTCGGCAACCTGGCGCTGGACCTCATCCTGAACGGCACCTTCGGGCGGCTGGTGAACGTGCGCAACGGCCGTTACGACAACGTCCCCATTTCCGTGGTGACCAGCCGCAAGAAGGTCGTGGACGTGGAGAAGTACTACAACACCGCGCGGTTGCGACCGAAGTACGAGAAGTTCGAGAACCGTCCGGTGTTCATCATGACCAGCGACTACTAAGGTCAAATAAGGCAAATCTCAATATAGGCGCGCCGGCGCTGTGGCCGTCGCGGCGGTGGACTTCACCCGGCCTTCACATCTTTGAGTATCATTCAGGCCTGGCTCGGGCGAGTGTGGCCCGGAGTGGGAGTCGACTATCTGAAGGAGGGAGAAAAACAATGGGTAAAGAGGTAGGCGCGAGGAGGCTCTTGACCTTCTCCATGGCGGCGGTACTGGCGTTGCTGGTGGCGATGCCTTCAGCCGCCCAGACCGACGTGACCACCAGTCGTATCTCTGGCACGGTGCGTGACCAGGATGGCGGCGCCCTGCCGGGCGCGACCGTGGAGGCGACCAACCAGGAGACCGGGCTGGTGCTCCGCGCGGTCACCGACGCCAACGGCAGCTTCCGCATCTTCAACATGCCGACGGGGGTGTACACGGTGAGCGCGTCGCTTCCAGGTTTCAAGACCTCGACGCGCAGTGACGTGCGCCTGGTGCTGGGATCGGCCCCCACGGTGGATTTCATCCTCCAGATCGAGGGGTTCGCCGAGGCCATCACCGTGACGTCCGAAGCGCCTCTGGTCGAGGTGACCAACACGGTGACCGGCACCACGGTGCTCACCGAGCAGATCGCCTCGCTGCCGGTGTCCGGACGTGACTTCGAGAACCTCGTGTATCTCACCCCCGAGTCGCGCAAGGAGAGCCAGCGGGGCTACATCTCTCTTTCGGGTCAGCGCGGTATTGCCACCAACGTGACCATCGACGGTGTGGACAACAACAACGCCTTCTTCGGCGGCACCACCGGTGACGCCGAGGGACGCGCGCCGCTGGCCATCTCCCAGGAGGTCATCAAGGAGTTCTCGGTGATCACCAACGGCGCCCCGGCGGAGTTCGGGCGCTCCGGCGGCGGCTTCGTCAACGTCATCACCAAGAGCGGCACCAACCAGTTCCGCGGCTCGGTCTTCTACTACAACCAGCCCCAGAGCCTGGTGGCCGATCCCCCGGTGGGTCAGCTCAACGACCAGAAAAAGGCGCAGTACGGCTTCTCGCTGGGCGGCCCCTTCATCAAGGATCGGCTGTTCTTCTTCACCGCCTTCGATAACCAGAAGCAGGACGAGACGGTGGTCATCAACCCCATCGTCCTGGACGCCGAGGTGTTCGCCAAGTACCCGGTGCTGCGCACCGACCCCGAGTACGTGCGCACCAACGACGGGCGAGTGGCCTTCGGACGGCTGGATTACTTCGCGACGCCGTCGCACCGCTTCATGGCCCGCATCAACTACTCCGATTACGAGGGCGTGAACGGTACCTCGGCCTCCCCCACCCGGGCGGAGAGCTATAACGGCATCGAGACCATGTGGAGCCGCTCCACCGTGGTCAGCTACTCCGGGGTGTTCGGCAACCTCATCAACGACCTGAACCTGCAGTACGCCCAGGAAGATATCCCGCGGCGCGACAAGGGGCTCAACCTGCCCGACATCCAGGTGCGCAACCTGGGTAACTACGGCGAGGTCAGCTTCCTGCCCATCGACCCCACGCAGACCGAGCGGAAGACCATCGGCGACACCCTCACCTACATGCTGGGCAACCACGTCCTCAAGGGCGGGTTCGAGTACAACGACACCAACGTCAACCAGGTCTTCAAGGGCAACTGGCGCGGCGTCTACATCTTCAACAGCAAGGCCGACTTCCTGGCCGGGCGCTGGTCGGAGTACCGGCAGTTCGGCGGCCTGGGTGGCCTCACCGCCGACGAGGCGGGGCGGTCCGCCTTCGGCCAGAAAGAGCTGGCCTTCTTCGTCCAGGATCAGTGGTACCTCTCCCCCCGCGTGACGGCCAGCCTGGGCCTGCGCTGGGAGAGCCTCGACAACCCCGACTTCGGCATCTTGAACCCCAACGACCGCAACCCCGATGGTTCCTTCAAGCTCACCGGGCGGATCCCCGACGACAAGAAGCAGTGGTCGCCGCGCCTGGGGATCACCTACCAGGCCTTTGACAAGAGCGTGTTCCGCTTCACTGCCGGGCGCTTCTTCGCCCGCACCCCGGCGCTGCTGTGGGCCCAGACCAATACCTCCAACGGCTACCGCGGCACCCAGTACCTCATTCGCGCCGGTTCCTCCGGTCCCACTGACCCGCTGTCGCCGCCCTGGGGCGCCACCTGGGACCCGCAGCGGGGCTTCAGGTACATCGATTTCTCCCGCCTGACCACCATCCCGGCGCCCGGCGTGTTCACCGTCGACCCCAACTTCCGCAACTCCTACACCGACCGGGTGACCCTGGAGTTCGACTACGAGCTGTTCGCCAACACGGTGCTATCGCTGGCGGCCACCTACGCCGAGTCCAAGTACCTGCAGCGCCTCACCGATTTCAACCTGCAGTACCAGTGCGCCGACGGCACCGTGGGTCTAAACTGCACCCCGGCCAAAGCCGCCAACGGCATGCCGCGTTACGCCAGCGCCCGACCCTACCCCTACTACGGGCGCATCAACATGTACATGACCGACGCCCGCGCCGAGTACCAGGCGCTCACCATGCTCCTGCAGCGCCGCTTCGTGGAGCGTTTCTTCGGCTTCCTGTCGGTGACCTACTCCAAGGACAAGGACACCGACTCCAACGAGCGCAACTTCTCCGGCCTCTTCGTCGAGGACAAACGCGACATCGAGAACAACTGGGGCTACTCCGACCGCGATCAGCGCTGGAAGATTTCCGCCAACGGCACCTGGAACACCCCGTGGTGGGGAATCGCCTTCTCCGGTCTGTTCCGCTACGCCACGGGTCAGCCCTACACCGCCTTCGTCGGCTCGGATCTCAACAACGATGGCGACTCGGGCACCGACCGGCCCACCGTGGGCGGCGTGCACTTCGCCCGCAACAGCTTCCGTCAGCCCAACTACTGGGGCCTCGATCTGCGCCTGCAGAAGAAGTTCGAGCTGGGTCCGGGGGGCCTGGCAGTGATCGCCGAGTGCTTCAACTGCACCGACCGCGAGGACTGGCGGGTGACCAGCACCACCTGGGGCACCGCCGAGACGCCCCGCTCCGACTTCGGCAACAAGAGCTACGTGGGCACGCCGCGCACCTTCCAGCTGGCGCTGCGCTACGACTTCTAGACCCGATCGTCGCCAACACCAACGCGGGCGCGGGGGTCCTCCCCCGCGCCCTTTCCTTTTCTGGGGGTGATAGGGCAAAGCTGCCTTGCCGACCGTGGGGTGGGCGCTGCAGCGACCGCGGCCGCTGCCGTAACCAGTGCCCGTGTCCGTGCCTGTGTCCCTGGGTGCGCGGGCCTCTGGCCCGCCCTCACGGTCGGCACGGCTTGCCACGCCCGGCCCGGTGTCCGTGCCCGCGACCGTGTCCGTGCCCGCGACCGTGTCCGTGCCCGTGACCGTGTCCGCGTCAGTGTCCGTGACCGTGACCGTGGCCGTGGCCGTGGGCGGGGAGGGGCTGCCGCTGTTAGCCGGCGCGTCGGACCTGGCTCGAGCCCTTTCGAAGACCCTACAATCGCGGCGAGGTGGCCGGGAGGCGCGATGATGACCGGTGGCACGTTGATCCCCTGGGTGTTGTTTGTTCTCTATGTCGTGGCCATCGCCGGCCTGACCTGGTGGAACCGCCGCAAGGCATCGTCGATTCAGTCGTTTGCGGTGGGAACGCGGACCGTGCCACCGTTCTTCGTGGGGCTGTCGCTGGCGGCCAACATGACCAGCGTCGCCACCTTCGTCATCAACCCCGGGCTGGTGTACGCCTATGGGTGGGCCGGCGTGGTGGGGTACGGGATGGCGGCGCCCGCCGGCATCTTCCTGGGGCTGGTGGTGATGTCCAAGCGCTTCCGCCGCATCGGTGACTCCCACACGGTGATCACCGTTCCCCAGTGGGTGGGGCAGCGCTACGGCGATCGCCGCCTGACCGTGTTCTTCGCCCTGATCTCGTTGCTCCAGGTGACCTTCCTGGTGCTCATCGTCACCGCCCTGGCGCTGGTGCTGCAAAGCGTCCTGAAGGTGCCCCTGCTTGCGGCGCTGATCTTCGTGGTACTCTTCACCTTCGGGTACATCTTGCTGGGCGGTGCCAGCGTCCACGTGTGGTCCAACACGGTACAGGCACTCACCATGATCGTGGTGGCGGGCCTGCTCATCGCCTCGGGTGCGTCCCTCTTCGGCGGTGGACTGGCGGGATTCTTCGAACGCCTGGCCGCGGTGGGGCCGCACTACGCCTCCATCACCAACCCGGACTCCCTGCTTTTCCGCGATCTCTTCGAGGTGGTCGCTGCCAATTTCGTCATCGGCGTGGCCATCATCATGCAGCCGCACATCATCTCCAAGGCGCTGTACCTGCGATCGGAGCGGGACGTCAACGTCTACCTGGCCACCGCCATGGTGGTCGGAACGCTGTTCACCGCGGTGCTGCTCACCGGTCTGTACGCCCGCCTCACCCTGCCGGGTGTTCTCCTCCCTGATCGCGTCATTCCCACCTACATTGTCGAGGCGTTTGCGCCGGGCCTGCGGGCGGTGATCATGCTGGGAGTGCTGGCCGCCGGCTTTTCCACCCTGGAGGGGGTGGCGCTGGCGCTGTCGTCCATCTTCGCGGCCGACTTTTACGGCACCCTGGCCCGTCGTGCCGGGGTGTCCGAGGAAGAGGTTCGCGCTCGCCTGCTGCGGGTTGGCCGGCTGTTCCTGGTGGCCCTCGCCCCGGTGACCCTGGCGCTGGCCTGGTGGCAGGCGGTTCGCCCGTCGCTGTCGGTGGCCATCTTCACCCAGAACGGGGTGTACGCCCTCTTTGCGGCCACCTTCGCGCCGGTGGCGTTCGGCATCTTCTCCCGCCGCCTCACCGCCCCCTGGGCGATGGCCTCGGCCCTCACCGCCCTGGTGGTCCACTTCGGGATGTACTACGGCCAGATCACGCCGTACCACACCAACCCCGCGGTACCGGCGACCTTCGCCTTGCTGGCCAGTCTGGCGGTGGCCACCGCTGGTGCCCTGCTGGCCAGGCGCCGCGAGAAACCGGCCGGGTCTGGAGGTTGACACCGCCCCCCGCCGTGTGGCAGCATCGCTGTTGCGCGTCACGGCGGGTGGTGTGCGTGGGGCGATATCGTCTTCCGAGGAGGTTGGGCCGGTGGTCGAAAGACGACGTAGCACACTCATCTTCGTACCGGATGCCCACGGCAAGGTTTTCAAGATCCAGTTCTCACGCCGCACCCTGGTGCTGTGCATCGGGGCGGTGGTCACGCTGAGCGTTCTTTCCATCATTTCGATCATTACCTCCAGTTCCTTCTTGCGCGAGCGGGCGGTGACCGCCTCGCTGGAGCGCGAGAACGCGCAGTTGCGCCGAGCCAACCAGCGGCTGTCCGAGACGGTGGCGCAGGTGCAGGGGCGCCTGGACCAGTTCGAGCAACGGACTCGCGCCCTGGCCATCGCCGCGGGGGTCACCGATCTCCTGAAGCCCACGGGTGATTTTCCAGTCGCCGGGATCGGCTCGGGTGGGCCGCTGGACCGACTGTCGTCGGGTTCGGCGGCGCTGGTGGACCGCCAGCGGGATCTGGATCGCCAGCTGGCCACGGTGGAGCAAAAGCTCTCCGACCAGGTGCTGCTGCTGGCCCACACGCCGACCATTGCCCCGGTGGTGGGAGTGATCACCGACGGCTTCGGCCCACGACTGGACCCCTTTACCCGCCAGCCGGCGTTTCACGAGGGGCTGGACATCTCGGTGGCGCTGGGCTCGGTGATCGTGGCGCCCGCCGACGGGGTGGTGGTGTTTGCCGACCGCGAGAGCGGCTACGGCAAGGTGCTGCGCATCAACCACGGGTACGGCTTCACCACCCTGTACGCCCACCTGGACCGCTTCCTGGTCAAGGAGGGGGAGCGGGTCGCCCGCGGCCAGCAGATCGCCCGGGTGGGGATGTCCGGGCGAACCAACGGTCCACACCTCCACTACGAGGTGTGGAAGGACGGGGCGAAGCAGAATCCGCTGCACTACATCCTCGACGCCTACTGAGTTTCTGCCCCGGTGGCCGGCCGGCGGGGGTGAACGGCAAGCATGAGCCCGGGGTCTCCCAGTCAGTCGCTGCGCGGGAGGGGGGCGAGTGTGCGGTTCACGCTCTGGCCGTCCCGCTACGGGGTGGCCGCCCTCGCCTCGCTTCCGCCCCTCCCCGGCTCCGATGCGGGGTCGCCTCCGCTGATGGTGGTCCAGGAGGCGGCGGAAGTCACTCTGGTGGCGCCGGAAGAGGTCCTGGACACCCTGGGTTCGAAGGTGCTGAGGCGCTCGCAGGGGTGGCGGGCGCTGACCCTCGACGGGGTGTTCCCCCTGGAGGCGGTGGGGGTGCTGGCGGCGCTCACCCGGGCGCTGGCCGAGGCCAGGGTGCCGGTGATGGCGTTTTCCTCGTTCGGCACCGATCACCTGCTGGTCCCCGAGGGGCAGCTGGGGCGGGCGCTGGCGGCCCTCGCCCAGGTGTCGCTGCCAGCCCTGGGGGGCCGCGTTTCCTCGCCGGCTGTGTCGAGGTGAGGCTCCGAGCAGCCAGGTACAATCTACCGCCGGAGGTGGTCATGGCGCTGCCGGTATGGGAAAGGCGCGACGGCGTCTTTGAAGATCTCATCTACGAAACCTGTCCCGAGGGAATCGCCCGCATCACCATCAACCGTCCCCGGCTGCGCAACGCCTTCCGGCCTTTGACGGTGAAGGAGTTGCTCAGGGCCTTCGAGATGGCCCGGGACGACCGGCAGGTGGGGGTGGTGATCCTCACCGGGGCCGGGGACAAGGCCTTTTGCTCGGGCGGAGACCAGAGCGTGCGGGGGGAGGGGGGATACGTGGGCGACGACGGTATCCCACGCCTCAATATCCTGGACGTGCAGCGGGCCATCCGCACCCTCCCCAAGCCGGTGATTGCCCAGGTGGCGGGGTACGCCATCGGCGGTGGCCACGTGCTGCACCTGGTGTGTGATCTGACCATCGCGGCGGACAACGCCCGCTTCGGCCAGACCGGCCCGCGGGTTGGCAGCTTCGACGGCGGCTACGGGGCCTCCTACATGGCCCGGGTGATCGGCCAGAAGCGGGCCCGGGAGGTGTGGTTCCTGTGCCGGCAGTACGACGCCCAGACGGCCCTGCAGTGGGGGCTGGTCAACGCCGTGGTGCCGCTGGAGCGGCTGGAGGAGGAGACCGTGCAGTGGTGCCGGGAGATCCTTTCCCTCTCCCCCACCGCCCTGCGCCTCTTGAAGGCCGCCTTCAACGCCGACTGCGACGGGCAGGCGGGTCTGCAGCAGCTGGCCGGGGACGCCACGCTGCTGTTCTACCTCACGGAGGAGGCCAAGGAGGGGAAACGGGCTTTTCTGGAGAAGCGAAAGCCCGACTTCAAGAAGTTCCCCCGCTTTCCATGAGGGGCGGCGGCCAGGCCAGGCCGGACCGCGCCGGGCCGCTGCAGGCTTGGGCGTTGGCGGCCCGGCCGCGGACGCTGCCCGCCGCCGCGGCCCCGGTGCTCCTGGGCAGCGCCTGCGCGGCTGCCGCCGGCAGCTTCCGCCCCGGGCCGGCGCTGGCGGCCCTGGTGGGGGCCCTGGCCATCCAGGTGGGCACCAACCTGGTCAATGACGTGGCGGACTTCGCCCGCGGCGCCGACCGGGAGGACCGGCTGGGGCCGCTGCGGGTGACCCAGGCGGGACTGCTCACCCCCCGGCAGGTGCGGTGGGGGGCAGCGGTGGCCTTTGCCCTGGCGACCCTGGCGGGGCTCTACCTGTGGTGGGTAGCCGGCTGGCCGGTGGTGGCCATCGGGCTGGCCGCCATCGCCGCCGGGGTGGCCTACACCGCCGGCCCCTTCCCCCTGGCCTACCACGGCCTGGGGGAGCCGTTCGTGTTTGCGTTCTTCGGCCTGGTGGCGGTGGCCGGGACGACCTGGGTGCAGGCCCTTACCGTGCCCCCTGCGGCGTGGTGGGGAGGGGCGGTGTGCGGGTTCTTCGCCACCGCCATCCTGGTGGTCAACAACACCCGCGACTGGGCCTCCGACCGGCGGGCGGGGCGGCGCACCCTGCCGGCCCTCTGGGGG
>JABRVY010000285.1:0-3935 GCA_039961755.1 Acidobacteriota bacterium
GGTGGGTCGGGGGGACTGGCGCCCCCAGGCCGAGCTCACCGGCTACACCAGCGCCGCCCGCCTGGTGCGGGGGGTCCTGACCGAGCTGCACGAAGAGGAGGGGGAGGGGTTTGCCGACCTCTCCGCTCCGCCCCCCCCGGATCATCGGCGGGTGCGCCTGTGCGCCCACACCGGCCGGCTGGCGGGGGACGGGTGCTTTCGCGTGTTCGACGTGTGGCTTGTCGAGGCCGACATCCCGCGGGAGACCTGCGCCGCCCACCGCCGCGTCGCGGTGGACCGGCGCACCGGCCGGCAGGCGGGCGTCGCCATCCCGGCGCTCTTTCGCGAGGAGCGACCGGTGCTCCTGCTTCCCCCCCGCTACGCCGCCTGGCTGACCCAGCAGGGGCTGGCTCCGCCCCCGCCGTCGTCTCTGAGCCAGGGTGCTCACCGTCCGGAGCTGGGGTCGGTGCTCGCGCGCCCTCCCCGCCTGCGCATCCTCTTTCCCCACGATGGTGCTCGCCTGCTGCCCGACCCCGAGGCACCGCCGGGCGCCTCCAGCCTCAGGCTGCAGGCCACCGTGGATCCCCCGGTCCCCGAGGTGCTGTGGCTGCTCGACGGCCAGCCCCTGGCGCTGGCGTCCTACCCGTACGCCGTTCGCTGGCCGCTGGTGGCCGGGCAGCACCGGCTGGAGGTGGCCATTCCCTCCACCCCCCTGCGCTCTCCGGCGGTGCGGGTGTGGGTTGGAGAGCTCGGGCCTTCACTGGCGATGACGGGCGGCGGAGCGCTGGGCGGCCAGCAGCTGGGTGGCCTCGGCCGCTGACAACGGGGGGTGAAAGTACACCCCCTGGGCGAAGTGGCACTCCAGCTCGCGCAGCAGGTCGAGCTGGGATCGCGTCTCCACCCCCTCCGCCACCACCCGCTTGTTGAGACTCTGGGCGAGTCTGACGATGGCGCGGACGATCTCTAGGTCGCCGCCATTCTGGGTCATTCGCCCGATGAAGGAGCGGTCGATCTTCAGGGTGTCGGCCTCGATGCGCTGCAGGTAGGCCAGCGAGGAGTAGCCGGTGCCGAAGTCGTCGATGCTCAGGGAGAGCCGCAGGGCGCGCAGCTGCCGCAGCATGGCCGCCACCTCGGCGGTGCGCGAGATGAAGGCGCTCTCGGTGATCTCGAAGCGCAGGGCGTCCCCGTAGAGGCCGTGGGTGCGCAGGGTGCGGTCCACGTCGTTGACGAAGTCCGGGCGCAGGAACTGCACCCCCGAGACGTTCACTGCCACCGGCACCACGGGGAGGCGGTCGCGGGTCATCCAGGTGCGGATCTGGCGGCACACCTGGCGCAGCACCCAGCGGTCGAGGGGGAAGATCAGCCCGGTTTGCTCGGCCACCGGGATGAAGTCGGCCGGCTCCACCGCCGTGCCGTTGTCGTCCCGCCAGCGGGCCAGCGCCTCGAAGCCCACCAGGACGCCCGAGTCCACCGCCACGATGGGCTGGTACACCAGCGACAGCTCCTCGTTCTGCAGGGCGCGGCGCAGGTCGGCCTCCAGCCGCAGCGTCGCCACCACCGAGTCGCGCATGGCCGGGGAGAAGAACACGTACCCCGCCCCCCCCAGCGACTTGGCCCGCTCCATGGCGGTGTCGGCGTCGCGCAGGAGTTCCTCCGCCCGCTGGTAACCAGGGTCCCCCATGGCCACGCCGAGGCTCGCGGTGATCAGCAGATCGTGATCGCCGACGCGAAAGGGCGCCGTCAACGCCTCCTGCACCGCCCGGGCGATGTCCGCCGCCTCGCGGGGCTGACTCAAGGGGGTCGCGAAAATCGCGAACTCGTCGCCCCCCAGGTAGGCGACATGGGTATCACCATCCAGCGGCGGCTGGAAGCGGGCCACCACCTCCCGCAGGCGCGTGGAAACGGCGGTCAGCAGGTGGTCGGCGAGGTCGTAGCCGAAGGTGAAGTTGATCCCCCGAAAGTGGTCCATGTCCACATGGATGACGGCGAACCGGTGGCCATCCACGCTCGACTGGGCGGCCAGGGCGCGCTCCACCGAACCCACCAGCCGGGCGCGACCGGGCTGGTGCGCCGAGATGATGGACGCGCCCCGCCCGGCCAGCACCGACGGGCGAGGCTGGCGCAGGCGGGCCAGCCGCTCGACGGTTTCCAGGTGGGCGCGCAGCACGGCACCGCTCAAGGGCTTGACCAGCACCTGGTCGACGCAGTCCGGGAGAACGTGGCCGGGGTCGGAGAGCTGGCGCCGCTCGGCCAGCAGGCACACCACCATGCGCGCCGTCCGCGGTCCGAGGCCCCGCAGACGGGCCAGGGTTTGCACCAGATCACCGTCGGAAGCGCTGGCAGCGAAGAGAATGATATCGCCGTGAAAAGGCTTGGCCACCGAGGCTGCCCCCGCGTGGGCGATGACCCGGTGCCCCCGTTGGGCGAGCGCGGCGGTCAGCTTCGCCCGCGTCTTCTCGTCGGGTTCGACGACGAGGGTCACGGGTCCGGTGTGGTCGGCCATGGCCAGTTTCGGTCCTCGCGCGCCCCCCGCTGGCGGGCGTCGGTGCGTGTCTAGTACTCCAACGTCTCTCCGATCCCCACCACCCGGCACTGCACGCCGCGCTCCACCACCCGGCGGGCAAACTCCTGCGGGTCGGCGTCGATGATGTCGAAGGTCCTGTAGTGCATGGGCACCACCATCCGGGGCGAGAGCAGCTCGGTGGCCTTGACGGCGTCGTCGATGCCCATGGTGAAGTTATCGCCGATGGGCAGCACCGCCACGTCGATGGGATGCATCTCGCCGAGCAGCTTCATGTCGTAGGTGAGGGCCGTGTCGCCGGGGTGGTAGAGGGTCTTGCCGTCCATGGTGACCAGAAAGCCGCAGGGGTTGCCGCAGTAGGTGCCGTCGGGGGCGGCGGAGCCGTGGTGGGCGATGGTCAGCTTCACCCGCCCGAAGGGGAAGGTGCGGGCGCCACCGATGTGCATGGGGTGCACCCTGGCGCCCTTGCTGGCGCAGTAGTTGGCCAGTTCGAAGGGGGCGACGATCACCGCGTCGTTGGCCCTGGCGATCTCCACGCCGTCCCCCAGGTGGTCGCCGTGGGCGTGGGTGAGCAGCACTGCGTCCACCTTGAGGTCACCGGGTTTGGTGCGAGCCGTGGGGTTACCGGTGAGAAACGGGTCGATGACCACGCTCCCCTGGTTGCTCGTGACCAGAAAGGCCGAGTGTCCGAGGTAGGTAAGAGCAGGCATGTGTGACTCCTTTTCCGCGGGTCCTCACCCCCGCGCCGTGTGGTTCCCATTGTACTCGCTCACCGGACGCTCGGCGGGTGGGAATCCTCACGATCTGGAGTTGCGAGATGATTTGGCGGCCAGCATGAGGGCGTCCGCTTCGTGGATGGCGACGTCCGGCTCGCCGTGGGGTGGAAGGAGAACGGTTCCGGCGGACAGCTGCAGCGGCGGGCAGCGGTGGTCGGTGGTGGCGAGGATCCGCGTGAGCTCGGCGGTGCGCGAGTAGGCGGTTTCCAGGTCGAGACCGGGGCAGACCAGCAGAAACTCGTCCCCGCCCCAGCGGAACAGTCCGTCCTCGGCACGGAAGCACCGTCGCATCACCTCGGCCGCGTACTTAAGGCACTCGTCACCCACCAGGTGTCCGTGGGTGTCATTGATTTGCTTGAAGTTGTCCACATCCAGGACGATGATGGCGGCCCCCGAGGCGCGGGCCGAGGTGAGAAACGGCCGGAGGGCGCGGCGGTTCAGGAGGCCGGTGAGGGGATCCACGTCCAGCAGGTGACGCAGCCGCTCCTGGGACTCCTCGAGCTCCCGGTTGAGGTGACGAAGGGAGGCGGTGACCGTGCCCTGCAGGGCCACCAGGGAGGCCAGGGCGACGAAGGCCTCGGCGCCGGTCTCCAGCAGCGACGACAGGAAGAGATGCCCGGGGTCGGCGGCGGGGGCTCCCCACAGGGTGGGGAGGGAGA
>JABRVY010000286.1:0-1033 GCA_039961755.1 Acidobacteriota bacterium
GCCGTGGCGGTCGTTGATGCGCTTGAAGTGGTCGATGTCCACCATGGCGATGGTGAACTCCTCCCCCAGCTGGGTGATCGCCTCCTCCCCCGCCCGCCGGCCGGGCAACCCGGTCAGCGCGTCGCAAAACGCCCACCGGGCCGAGGCCGACACCAGCGAGACCACCACCGCCAGGGCGGCGGCGGCCAGCCACAGCTGCCTCGTTGTCGATTCGGGACCCCCCGTCAGAGCCCAGAAAGAGGCCACCAAGGCGAACAGCACACCGCCGTCGAGGGGGTCGCCACCCCGGGCGACTCGGATCGACAGCACCAGAAACGCCAGGGCAAACAACACGCCCGAGGCGTCTGGCAGCTGTCCAGAGAAGACCCAGTCGGCGGGGAGGATGGCCGTCCACGGCAGGGTGAAGACCCGAGGCAAATAGGCATGCCATGCGAAGCTCGCCGCCAGCGGCTGAACGACCACCAGCGCCAGCCCCGCCAGCCCCGCCGCCGACCACGGGGAGCGCTCCCGGCACACCCCCAGCGCCAGGAAATTGGCCGGCAGCAGGACTGCCGTGACACCCGCCGCCGAGCGAGCCAGCTCCTCGTCACTGGCGCCGGCGAGCATCCCCGCCCAGGTCGCCACTCCCAGGATCACCAGGGCGTACAGCGCCCGTCGGCGCCGGTAGACGAGGGCCAGCAGCGCCCCCGCCCCGGTGAGCAGAAACGGGTAGGCGACGAGAAAGGCCGCCACCGGCTCCCGTACCGCCGGCAGCAGTGCCGCCGCCAGCGCCGCCAGCAGCGCCGAGGCACCCGGAAGCAACGCTGTGGTCAGGTATCCCACGACCGCGGCTCGATGATACCGCGGTCGGACCAGCCGACTGCGGCACCGCACCGCGCCCGGCGACCCTTCACGGCGACGCCGCTGGCTCCTCGGTGCTGCCTTCCTCCTGCACCGCCGGCCTCGCCCCGGAGGAGCCCACCTCCACCAGGGGCGGCCGTGTGAACCGCACCAACCCCCAACCCAGCAGGAAACCCAGCACCCCCTGGAGCAC
>JABRVY010000287.1:0-7462 GCA_039961755.1 Acidobacteriota bacterium
GATCACGGACGTGGCGGGGTTCGCCGCCTCGGTGGCGCTGCGCGGTATCCCCTGGGTGGCGGTGCCCACCACGCTGTTGGGAATGGTGGATGCGGCCATCGGCGGCAAGACCGGCATCGATCTGGACACCGGCAAGAACCTGGCGGGCACCTTCTGGCACCCCCGCGCGGTGGTTGCCGATCCTGCGGTTCTGGCCACCCTCGATCACCGGCAGGTGCGCGCCGGCCTGGTCGAGGTGGTGAAGGCGGCGATGATCGCGCCCGGCGTGCTGGCGCACCATCTGGATGCGGAGCTGGAGGGGGTGGCGCGCGGGCACCGCCGGCCCTCGGCCGAGCTCATCGCCGCCGCGGTGCGCGTCAAGGCGGACATCGTCGCCGCCGACGAGCGGGAGGCGGGGCCGCGAGCGGCGCTGAATCTGGGTCACACCCTGGGGCACGCCCTGGAGGCCGCCACCCGCTACGAGCGCTTCCTGCACGGCGAGGCGGTGGCCTGGGGCCTGCTGGAGGCCCTGCTGTTGGCAGTGGAGAGTGGCCTCCTGGGAAAACCCCTCGCGCGAAGGTGGGTCGCCCGCCTGGAGTTCCTGCGCCCGCTCCCGCCCCTCGCCGATCTCTCCTGGGAGTTCCTGGCACCCTACGTGAAGCGGGACAAGAAACGCGCCGCGGGCCTTGTGGGGTGGGTGCTGCCCCGGGAGGGCGGCGTCACCCTGGGCGTTGCAGTGGCCGAGGAGCGGGTGGCCGCGGCTTTCTCCCGGCTGCGCAACCTGGCTCCTGAGGCCAGTTTTTCCAGTCTCTTCTGAGCTTCCGGCCAGAGCGTGCCAGAGGGTCCAAGGGTTGCAGTCGGTGCGCGACTGTTCGATGATAGCCCCAGCATTTCGCAGGAAGGGAGAAACACCATGCACAGAGCCTTTGTCTTCGCCGTACTCCTGGTGCTCTCCTCGGCAGCGGGAGTGACCGGCCAAACTCTGGAGCCCATGACCGAAGGGGTGATCCCGGTGGTGGCGCACCTGCCAGGTCTGGGAGGCAGTGTCTGGAGGACGTCGGTGTACCTCCGCCAGGTCTCGGGGTCGGCCCCGGCGCAGGTGACCATGACCGTGCGTCCCCCCACCGGGTCGCCGGTCTCCCGCATCTTCCTGCTGCCGGCCGCTGACGGTGCGCTGGCAGTGGAAGACGTCGTCCACACCATCGCCCCCACCTTGCCCGACGGCCGCTACATCCTCACCTGGTGGTCCACCCAGCCAGTGGTGGTGACCTCCCGCACCTTCACCGCCGGGGCCGGCGGCACGGTGGGCCAGGGGACGGGGTCGGTGGCTTTAGGCAGCGGCTTCGGCGCCGACGGGCAGGTGCTTTTCCCCGCCCCCATGGAGGCGGCGAGCACGCGGGTGAACGTGGGGATCGCCAACGCCTCGGGGACCGCCCAGACGTTCCGCGTGGACGCGGTCAACGCCACCGGCGGGGTGGTGCGCACCTGGACCCGCGTGGTGGCCCCCTGGACGGTGGACCAGCTGCGCGCCAACGATGGGTTCACGGGCGTTGGTTCGGTGGCGGTGCGGTGTACCGCCGGGTGCAACGGCAACGCCTTCGGCTACCTGTCGGTGGTCACCAACGGCAGCAACGACGCCTTCTTCTCCTACGCCGCGGCGCGCGCCGGGATGTCCGAGGTGGCCCCGGTGGCCACGGTACGGGATGACAAGGGAGTGTGGTTCATCACCGGCGGAACCCTCTATGACGTCTTCGAGGCCATGGGGTACGCGGTGGCCACCGACCGTCTGTGGCAGGCGGAGCTCTTCCGCCGGCAGGCCCGCGGCACCCTGGCCGAGCTCTTCGGCCCCAGCTACCTCAACCAGGACGTGTTGGTGCGGGTCATCGGACGGTCAGAGGCGGAGTACCAGGCGGCCTTCGAGGCCCTGGATGCCGAGTCCAAGGTGGTCATCCGCGCCTACGTGGATGGCTTCAACCGGCGCATCGCCGAACTGCGCGCCAACCCTGCCCTGGTGCCCTACGAGTTCAGGGCCTTGTCGGCGCAGTTCGGCCAGCCGGTGATGGCCGCTGACTGGACCATCGCCGACGTGCTGGCCTGGGTCGCGCTGCTGCAGCGCAACTTCGACCCCGAGGCGCTGGATACCGGCCAGCTCGACAACGCCGCGCTGGTGCAGCAGCTGACCGCGGCCTTCGGCCCGGAGGGGCTGGCGATGTTCCAGGATCTGCGCTGGATCAACGACCCGGCGGCGCAGACCATGATTCCCGCCTCCGGCCTGGAGGCATCGCCCCTCGCCACCTCGGCGCCACCCCGGCTCAACGGGGAGTTGCCGGAGGGGCTGGCCGAGGCGGCGGGGCGGCTGCGTCAGCGCTGGGAGGAACGCAACGGGCAGCTGGAGCGGCTGGGGGTGCTCCCCAAGATGGGCAGCTACGCCTGGGTGGTGTCGGGGGAGAAGACCGCCTCGGGCAACCCGATCCTTTACTCGGGTCCGCAGATGGGTTTTGCCGCCCCGGCCATCACCCTGGAAGGCTCGATTCATGGCGGCGGCCTGTCGGTGTCGGGAATGACCGTGGCCGGTATACCAGGCATCATCGTTGGCCGCACCCCCCACCACGCCTGGTCCATGCAGGTGGGGCACGGGCACTCGGTGGACTTTTACCTGGAGTCGCCGGCGGCGGTGTCGCTGCACCGGATGGAAACGATCCGGGTGGCGGGAGCGGCGCCGGTGACCATCCCCATCTTCCGGACGCCGCGCGGGCCGGTGGTGGAGCCGGTGCCCTACAACCCGGCCAGCCCACCGCCGGTCATCGTCTCCTGGAAGTACGCCCACTGGGATGTGGAGCTGCAGGTGGTGCGCTTCGCCCTGGGGGTGGCGCGCGCCCAGTCCATGGACGAGTTCGGGCGAGCTCTGGATTTTCTGGGGGTGAGCCAGCACTTCTGCTACGCCGACCGGGACGGCAACATCGCCTACTGGATGTCGGGCCACGACCCGGTGCGGCCGGCCGGGGTGGATCCGCGTCTGCCCCTCAAAGGGGACGGCTCCCAGGAGTGGCCGGTGCCGCTGCAGCTCAAGCCCCGGGCTCACGATCGCAATACCCGGCAGGGTTTCTACGGCGGCTGGAACAACAAGGCGGCGGTGTGGTACGCCAACTCGGCCAACGACATCGGCTACACCTTCGGACCCGCCCACCGCGCCCACGTCATCGATGAGTACCTGAAAAGCCACAACAATCTGACCTTCGAGGAGGTGCGCGATCTGGCGCTCTTCATCGCCACCACCGACTCCTTCGGCGGCGGCGGCAACACCTGGACCTTCGTCAAGGACCGCTTCAAGCAGGCGGTGGCGGGCAACTCCACCCCGGCGCGGGCGGCGGCGGTGGCCCTCCTCGACAGCTGGGACGGGCACTTCGTCGCCGGCGGACCCTCCCAGTGGGTGGCCGGGGACAAGCGCGCCGACGCCTGGGTGCTGCAGGACGTCTGGGTGAAGGAAGTCATTCGTCTGACCTTCGAGGATGAGCTGCAAAAGGCCGGGGTGACCATCTCCAGTCAGGGGCAGGCGTTGCTCTTCAACGTGCTGCTGCACGCCCTGGCCGGGCCGTCGGCCTCGGTACCCAAGCTGGTGGACTGGTTCGCCGACCGTTCGGGCTCGGGCAAGCCGACCACCGCGGAGGGCATCATCGTCGCTGCCCTGGACACCGTTCTGGCGGCGCTGGGGCCGCAGCCCTGGAATCGGGAGCGGGGCCTCATCCGCTACCGCCACGCCCTGCTGGGGGAACTCTCCACCACCCCCTTCTCCTCCCGCTCGACCTTCGCCCACGTGGTGGAGTACGGCTCGGCAGGGCCGCTGCGCCTGGAGAGCATGATCCCCCTGGGCCAGTCCGGGAACATCCTGGGCTCTCCGCCGGGGCAACCCCAGTTCGACCCGCATTTCTTCTCCATGAAGCCGGTGTTCGACGGCTTCGCTCCTCGGCCGTTCCCGCTTCCCCGGTAGCGAACCCCAGTTCGGATACGAGCGCCCCGCCGCTGCGCGGGGCGCTCGTGTATTCTCGCCCCATGAGCTTCATCTTCGTGCTGGCCGTTCTGGCGACTACTGCACCGGTGGCGGTGGAGCGCACCTCGGGGCGGGTGGCGGTGGTGCGGGGCGAGACGGTGGAGGTGTTCGGCGCCGACCTCGAGCGCCGGGAGGCGGTCCTGCCCGCACCGGCGGGTGAGGTGGAGCTTCTGGAGTTCATCTCGGGCGTGGTCACCTACGCCTTCGCCATGCCGAGGAGCGGTTCGCCGGCGCGGGCCGCGGTGGGAGTCGAGGATGGGATCGAAAGGCTCATCTGGCCCAACGTGGGCATTGGCGAGCGCTTTCCGGGTCTCACCGCCCGCCTGAGCGCCGACGGGGCGGGCCTTTTCGAGTTCCTGCGCCTGGATGACGCCCTGCGGGAGGAGCTGGGTCTGCCCGAAGACATCCCCGACGGCGCTGGCACCGTGGCCACCTACCGGTTTGCCGACGAGCGGGTGTGGGCCATCGCCGCGGCGGACTTCGCCGACGCCGTGGCGCTGGCGCCCGGCGACGCCCTGGTGGCGACCAGTGATGGCGGCCTCCTGCGCTTCCGCACCGGGGCGGGGCTGCTGTGGCGCCGCCCGGGGCAGGGGAAGCCACTCACCATGCTGGATGTCGAACCCGCGCAAGGTCTTGCTGTGGTCGGGGGTGACGGCGGGCTGGAGGTGGTGGCCGTGGACTCCGGCCAGCGCCGGGGGGAGTGGCGGCGTGACGGCATCGTCGACGCCCGACTGCTGGCGGATGGCCGGCTGGTCGCCGCCACCGGGGTTGGAGAGGTGCTGCTCGTCACCCTGACCGAGGGGCGACCTCCGGCCGTCAGCCGCCTGGAGAACCTGGACAGCGACAGCGGCCGCCCGCCCGGCGGGCCGTGTCCGGGACAAGCTCGCCCCCTGGCCTGCGTCCACCCGGCCCCAGGCGGGGTGATCGTGCCCGCGGGGGCGGGGTGGCATCTGCTGCCGCTGCCAGGCCAGGGCCATGGGGGGCAGCCACCCCCCCGCGTCAGCCCGGCCGCCGCCGCGCCGCCCTCACGGTAGGTGCAGCCGTGCGCCAGCGCTGCCCCTGGGCTGGGGACGATCCCTTGATGCAGGCCTACCACGACCTGGAGTGGGGCGCCCCTGTCCATGACGACCGCATCCACTTCGAGTTCCTGGTGCTGGAGAGCGCCCAGGCGGGGCTCTCTTGGCGCACCATTCTGCACCGCCGGGAGGGGTACCGCCGGGCCTTTGCCGGCTTCGAACCCGGCGTGGTCGCCGCCTTCGACGACCGCATGATCGAGGAGCTTCGCCATGATCCCGGCATCATCCGCAACCGCGCCAAGATTCGCGCCGCCGTGACCAACGCCCGGGCGTTTCTGGAGCTTCAGGCGGAGGCCGGGTCCTTCGACGCCTTCATCTGGTCGTTCGTGGGTGGCACCCAGGTGGTCAACGTCTGGACCTCCATGGTCCAGGTGCCGGCCCTTTCACCGGCCGCCGATGCCCTGTCCAGAGCATTGAAAAAACGCGGCTTCACCTTCGTTGGCCCGACCATCGCCTACGCCCACATGCAGGCCTGCGGCCTGGTCAACGACCACCTGGTGCACTGCTTCCGCTACCGCGAACTCACCGCCGGCTGATCTGCCCGTTGCCCTCTCGCCGCGGGTCCTCGCCAACCGCGCGGGCCGCACCCTGGCGGGGCAGGGCGTCACCAACCGTCCGGCCTCGGCGGGGTACGATGCCTCCAGCACCATGACCGCCTGGATCGGCCTCAGCGTCACCGGCGACGCCCTCGACCGCACGACGGCGCCGGCGGGTCAGGGGTTGATGCGGCAGGATGCCTTCGCCGCTCGCCGCATCCGGCACGGACACGGACACGGGCACGGTCACGGTCACGGTCACCGACACCGACACGGCCACGGTCACGGTCACAGGGGGGGCGGAGGTGATCTTTTTCCGTCCGCGGGGTGTGCTGGCAAGGGGGCAAGTTTTCGGCCCCATGCGTTTGCCCATGCGCGAGCGCGACCCGGGCCAGCTCGACCGCAGCTGGGATGACCTGGATTTCATGCACGCCAGGTCCTGCTCGCCGCACCTGGGGAGGGTGTCAGCAGCAATCGGATATTGACCGAGGGCAACGTTCGAGAAGTGACTCACCCTGGCGGGCCCAACCGGACCCCCCTGGGGTCAGGGTAGTGCCTGTCGGGATTCCTTTCGTGGTCTTTGATTCTCACTCCCTTGGTGTCGTGCCAAGGGGGAAGCGCCTGGCGCGGCAGTGTCCCAGTGGCCATGCTTCGTCCGGTATGGCCGCCCTGGGGTGTGAGGATGGTGCTAGGGGTGGCGAGGGGAGTGGCGGAGCGGCTTTCTCGTTCCAGCGTCTATGGCAGGTCCTCCTCGCCCAGGCCGAAGTAATGACCCACCTCGTGAACGACGGTGTCACGGATCTCCCGGATGAGCTCCTCTCGAGTCTCGCACTCTGCCAGCAGCGGACGGCGGTAAATGACGATGCGGTCAGGCAGGGCCAGGCCGTAGTCGGCGCCCCGCTCGGGCAGCGACACCCCCTGATAGAGCCCGAAGAGGGTTTCGGTTTCGGGGTCGAGCCCGGCCTCGCGGAGCTCCTCCTCGGTGGGTTCGTCTTCCACGACGACGGCGACGTTTTCCAGGTGAGCGACAATTTCGGCAGGCAGACCGTCGAGAGCGCGGGCGACGGCCCACTCGAACTCGGCGCGGGAGAGACGCAGCATCCGCGCTATGATACCTGCTCGACCGCCGGGGCCGGGTTGGCCGGCGGGGGGAGAAGGCATGCGCCGAGTGGGCGTCGTCGGTTTGGCAGTGATTGCGGCCGCGGGGTGCGGCGTGCAGGAGGTGACAACGCCGGTGCCGCAGCCCGATACCATCGTGTTCGGGCGGGTCGCGGCGGTTCGTGAAGCGGCAGCAGAGGCCCCCCAGCGAGGTCCGGCGTGGGAAGTGGAAATCAAGGGTGGGCTTCCCGAGTCGCTGCAGGCGGTGATGCGCCGCGACGGGCGGCCGATCCCCACGCTGGAGGCGGATCTGGTGGTGAAGGCGCGGGTGACGGGGGATACGGTGTGTGTCGCCGGCCTGCAGGCGGCTGGCATCGATGCATTCCGGGCCGGCCAGGAGGTGGCGGTGATCCCGCAACCGGGTTCCTCGGCGATGACCGGGACCAAACTCCTGACCCTGGACGCCGCCGAGCTCTACCAGTTCCGCTCCTATCAGGTGCGTTTCTTGCCCAGGGCGGTGGACGAGATGCCGGCGGAGCTGTCCGCTCGAACCGATCCCGCCAGAATCAATTCTTCGGGGCTGGAGCGTACCCCCCTCCCGGTGGCCGGGGGCAAGGTGGTCTATTTCGCGGCCGGTCTCCTGCCACCCCTGAAAGATGGAGCGCCACCGCGGGGCGCGGTTCGTCCCGGGATGGAGAAGGACGGGGGGCTGGCCCCCTGGGCGG
>JABRVY010000288.1:0-1838 GCA_039961755.1 Acidobacteriota bacterium
AGCCGCACCGGCCGCCCCCCCCGCCGGGCGATGGTGAGGAGAGCCAGCTCCTCCACCTCCCGGGGCTTGCCGTCGATGCGCAGGGGCGCCTCGCTGCCGCCGTTCCTCAGGCGTCCCAGGGGGGTGTTGAGGTTTTCCGCCTGCAGCCCGGCGACCACCTCGTCCACCCCCATCCCCAGGGCCTCCAGGCGGGCGGGGTCCAGCTCCACCGTCACCTCGCGGCGGGCGGTCCCCACCAGGTCGACCTTGCCCACCCCGGAGATGGACTGCAGGCGCCGCTGGATCTTCTTCTCCACCAGCGTGGTGAGCTCCCGCGCCGGCACCGTCTGCGAGCGCACCGCCAGGGAGGCCACCGGCAGGCCGGTGACATCCATCTTTTCCACCACCGGCTCCTCGATCCCCTGGGGCAGCTCGCCGCGGATGGCCGCCACCTTGGTGCGGGCCTCCTGGGCGGCGTCGTTGACCTTCACGCCCAGCTCGAACTCCACCCACACCTGGGAAACCCCCTCGCGGGAGATGGAACCCACCTTGCGCACCCCGGCGATGGGGTTGACCGCCTCCTCGATGGGCTTGGAGACCTCCCGCTCCACGCTCTCCGGGGAGGCGCCGGGGTAGACGGTGATGACCGAAATGAACGGCAGCTCCACGTCCGGGTAGAGGTCCACCGCCAGCCGGCGGTAGGAGAACACCCCGAGGGTGACCAGGCTCAGCATCAACACGGTGGCCAGCACCGGCCGCTTGATGGAAAGATCGGACAGGAACATGGATTGTCTCCTCGTGACCTGGCGTGGGGGAGTGGAACGCTCAGGCGGCCGGGGGCGCAGCTTGCCCCACCACCGTGACGCGGTCCCCGGGCTGGACGTTGAAGGCCCCGCGGGTGACCACCTCCTCCCCGGCGGACACCCCCTCCAGCACCTCCACCGCGTCGGCGCGGGAGGCGCCGGTGACGACGGCGCGCCGGCGGACCGTGCCGTCGACAACGACCAGCACTTCGCCCGCCCCCTTCTCGGCATTCCACTCCCGCAGGGCGGTCTTGGGGACCAGCAGTGCCTCCCGCGCCGCGCCGCGGATACGCCCCTTGACGAACAACCCGCCGCGCAGGGCGCCGTCGGCGTTAGCGACCTCGGCGATCACCTGCACCGACCGACTGGTGGCCTCCACCACCGGGTTGATGTGGGAGACGGTGCCGGTGAAGGTGCGCCCGGGCACCGCGTCGGTGGTGAACTCCACCGCCTGCCCCACCGCCAGCCTGGGCAGGGACGAGGAGGGGACGGTGGCCGTCAGCTCCAGCACCCGAGGGTCGACGATGGTGAACAGGGGGCGCGGGCTGCCCATGTTCTCCACCAGATCCCCGGGGCTCACCCAGCGCCTGGCCACCACCCCGTCGAAGGGGGCGCGCAGCACCGCCTTGTCGAGGCGAACCTGTACCAGGGCCAGCTGCGCCTGGGCGGCGGCCACTCCGGCGGTCGCCGCTTCCCGGGCGGTGCGGGCCTCCTCCAGACCCCGGGGGGTCAGGAGCCCGACGTCCTTGAGCCGCTCCGCCCGCGCCAGCTCCCGCACCGCCTGCGCCTCCCGCACCTGCGCCTCCAGCAGGGCGGCGCGGGCAGCCTGGAGGTGCGCCTCCCCCTCGGAGGTGTCCAGGCGGGCCAGGGGCGTTCCCCGCCGCACCGGCACCCACTCGGTGACGTACACCTCCCTCACCACCGCGGTGAACTCCGAGCGCACCTCGGCGGAGAACTTGGGGGTGAGCGTGCCCACCACCTCGATCACCTCCGAAAGCTCCCCAGCCACCACTGGCGCTACCTCCACCGCCACCGACGGCCGCCCCTGCTCCCTGG
>JABRVY010000289.1:0-1496 GCA_039961755.1 Acidobacteriota bacterium
GGGCAGCGCCACCACCAGACCGCCGGGGGGGATGCGCACCCCCGCCTCCATGCGCAGTCGGACCTTTCCCTCCTGGGTTCTCAGGGAGTAGGTCAAGGGGCCGTAGTAGGTCCCCAGCCCGCGCACGGCGATCTCTTCGCCGCTCTCCAGCCACCCCGGGGGGACGCCGGCCGCCAGCACCAGCGCCTCATCCCCGGGCCGTTCGTGGGCGAAGATGTCCAGGAAGGCGCGCAGGAAGTCCGAGCCCACCCAGGTGTGGGGCAGGTCGCCCAGAAAGCGGGCGGTGACGGGATCGCTCCAGACGATTTCCGGCCACTGCCGCCAGGCGGGCGGCTGGCGGTGGCGGGAGAACCACTCCAGCAGCTCCCACGCCCTCTCCCGCCACCCCAGCCGCAGGAAGCTCCCCACCGTGCGCAGCTCGTAGGGGGTAAAGTCCACCCAGGGGGTCTGCCCGTCCCGGCGGGCCACGAAGTGCTGCCAGTAGCGGGTGAAGGTGCGCTCCAGGGCGGGCCGCGGCAACCGATGGGCGATCCCCGCCGGCGAGAGGGCCACGGTGGTGGAGGTGGGGTCGAAGTCCCCCAGCTCGGCGCACCCCGGCAGGTAGTCGATGCCGTGCTGCGCCATGGTGGCGGCCAGCGAGGCCTGCACGTCCTCCTCCAGCTCCCGGGCGGAGCGGGCCCAGTGGCGGGCGGCCTGGCGGTCCCCCAGCTCCCCCGCCAGCCAGGCGGCGTCAGCCAGGCCCCGCAGCGCCCAGAAGGTGTCCCAGTAGGAGTGCATGGGCCGGGCGGAGTACCCCTCGTGGGAGATGGACTCGGGCAGGAGGCCGAAGAAGCGGCGAGCCTCGCCCTCCCTGAAGGCGGGGGTGCGGCGCTGGTGGCGCAGGGCGTCGATGGCCCGCCCGGCCGCCTCCACCCGCGGCCACAGCTCGGCGGCGAAGGCGCGGTCGCCGGTGATCCGCACCGTCTCCGCCACCAGGAAGATGAACTGTCCGTGGCTGTCGTGCTCGGGCACCGGGTCCGCCCCCCGGTGGTCCACGCAGCAGGGCACCTTGCCGTCCTCGTACTGGAAGGGCGCGTACCAGCGGGCGAAGTCCTTCACCTCCCGGGCGTGCCCCAGGCGCAGCAGGGCGGCGGCCATCATCGCCCCGTCGCGGATCCAGCTGCGCCGGTAGGCCCGCGCCCCGGGCTGGAGAGCCGGGCCGTCCCGATTGATGAGGACGAACGCCTCGTTGGCCCGGGCGGTGTCCAGCACCTCCTGGGCCTGCTGCGGCAGCCGGAACACCACCCGGCCCAGCCGCTCTCGCCACCGCCGGGCGGCCTGCTCGAGCTCCGCAGCGAAGGCCGCCCCGGCGCTCCTGCCCCCCGACGCTGCCTCGCGCCACGCCGGCGGATCGGGGCGCTGCCCCTCCTCCAGGTGCGGCAGCACCACCACCACCTCCGCCCACCCGCCGGGGGGCAGCTGGAGCTCCCACCGCCAGGCCCCGGAGGGGTAGGGAC
>JABRVY010000290.1:0-3114 GCA_039961755.1 Acidobacteriota bacterium
CGCCGGTGGTGGCCGTCGGCGAACGCGGTGTGGCCTTTGCCCGGGTGAACTCCAAGAAAGAGATCGACCCGCAAGCGTTTGCTCGCGAGGCGAGCAGCCTGCGCGAATCGATGCTGCAGGACGAGGTTCAGAAGGTCATCTCGTCCTTCGTGGCGCAGGCCCGCCGGGATCACAAGGTGACCGTGAACGCCGAGGTGGTGGACCGCTACAAGCCGCGGCGGGGATGATCGGGCACCTCACCGGCCGGCCGCTGGCGGTCCAGCCAGGCATTGTCCTGCTGGAGGTGGGTGGCGTCGGCTACGAGGTGCGCGTGCCGCTGTCCGCCTACCGCCTCCTCGCCGGGCGCCAGGAGGTCTCGCTTCATATTCACACCCACGTGCGCGAGGACCAGATCACCCTGTACGGCTTTCCCTCGCTGGCGGAGCGTGACACCTTCCGCGCCCTGATCGGGGTGGCCGGAGTGGGTCCGCGCACCGCCGTCGCCGT
This sequence comes from Acidobacteriota bacterium, assembly GCA_039961755.1. Classification (GTDB taxonomy): domain Bacteria; phylum Acidobacteriota; class Thermoanaerobaculia; order Thermoanaerobaculales; family Thermoanaerobaculaceae; genus CALEVZ01. Next base: position 487 of record JABRVY010000290.1, read on the forward strand.
GCTCTCCGGTCTGACACCCGGGGAGATCGCCGAGGCGGTGGAGGGCGGGCAGTGGCGCCGGCTCGCCGCTCTTCCAGGGATCGGCAAGCGCACGGCGGAACGGCTCATCGTCGAGCTGAAGGGCTCGCTGGCGGCTCCTGCAGCACCGCTGGCCCCCGCCCGCGAGGACGCGGTGTCGGCACTGGTCAACCTGGGGTACGCGCCGCGGGCGGCGGAAGAGGTGGTGGCGGCGGTGCTGCGGGAAGACCCCGGTCTGACCCTCGCCGAGCTGCTCCCCCGCGCCCTCAAGGCCCTCGTCCGGTAGCTCGCCAGCCCGGCGCCGGGGCGCCTACAATACAGCCGTGGCCGACCACGTGCTCCTCCCCCAGCGTGGGCCCGACGAGGCTCCCTTCGAGGAAAGCCTGCGCCCCCGCCGGCTGTCCGAGTACATCGGCCAGGACAAGGTGGTGGCCAACCTGGCGGTGTTCCTGCAGGCGGCGCGGGAGCGCGGCGAGGCGCTCGATCACGTGCTGCTGTTCGGGCCGCCGGGGCTGGGCAAGACCACGCTGGCGCACATCATTGCCGCGGAGATGGGGGCGCCGATCCAGGTGACCTCCGGACCGGTGCTGGAGCGCCCCGGCGACCTGGCGGCCATCCTCACCAACCTGGAGGCGGGGGGGGTGCTGTTCGTCGACGAGATCCACCGCCTGGGGGCGACGGTGGCGGAGGTTCTCTACCCGGCGCTGGAGGATTTCGCGTTGGACCTGGTGATTGGCCAGGGGCCGGCGGCGCGCACCATGCGTCTGGCCTTGCCGCGCTTCACCCTGGTGGGCGCCACCACCCGCGCCGGCTTGCTGCCGCCGCCCCTGCGTGACCGCTTCGGCATCGTGCACCGGCTGGATTTCTACGATCCCCGGTCGTTGGAGCGCATCGTCGATCGCTCGGCGGGTATCCTCGGGGTGCGCATTGACCCGGACGCCACCGCCGAGCTGGCCCGCCGCGCGCGCGGCACGCCGCGCATCGCCAATCGGCTGCTGCGGCGGGTACGCGACTTCGCCCACGTGCGCGGTGAGGAGCGCATCACCGTGGAGGCCGCCCGCTGGGGGCTCGAACGTCTGGAGGTGGACGCCTACGGCCTGGATGATCTGGATCGCCGCCTGCTGACCGCGGTCATCGAGCACTACGGGGGCGGTCCAGTGGGGCTGAAGGCGCTGGCGGCCACCCTGGGCGAGGATCAGGGAACGCTGGAAGACATCTACGAGCCGTTCCTGTTGCAGCACGGCTTCCTGCAGCGGACTCCGCGGGGCAGGGTAGCCACCGCGCTGGCCCGGCGCCATCTGGGTTTCGGGGAGACCCGGCAGGGGTCGCTGTTCGGGGTGGACGAGGGATGAGCCGATTGCCGGTGATCTATAACCCGGTGGCGCGGGGCGGCCGGTCGCATCCCCCCCGCCGACGGCTGGAGCGAGTGGGGCAAGAGCTGGGGGTGACCCTGGAGTGGTGGGAAACGGCCGCTCCCGGCCACGCCCAGGAGCTGGCCCGCCGGGCCGCCCGGGACGGCTGCCCGGCGGTGGCGGTGTGGGGCGGGGACGGCACCTACAACGAGGCGGCGCGGGGGCTGGTGGACACTGAAACGGCCATGCTGCTGCTTCCTGGTGGCACCACCTCGGTGCTGGCCTACGAGCTGGGGGTGCCGCGAGACCCGGTGGCAGCCCTGGCGAGCCAGCTGCAGGCGCGGCGACGGGCCATGTCGCTGGCCCGCACCGATCGGGGGGAGCTCTTCCTGCTGATGCTCTCGGCGGGGCCCGATTCCACCATCCTCACCAAACTGCCGGAGAGCTGGAAACGGTACGCCGGCAAGGTGGGGGTCACCGTGCAGGCAGTGCTGGAGTTCCTCCATGGCCACCTGCCCCGCTTTCAGGTGGCTGTCAACGGCGTGGAACACTCGGCGGCCTGGTGCATCGTGGGCAACTCGCGCTACTACGGCGGTCCCTTCGCCGCCACCCCCGGCGCCGATCCCTTCTCGCCCGGGCTGGAGACGGTGGTCCTGACGAAGCACGGGCGACGACACGTGGTGCCGTTCTTCTTCGCCATCCCCAGCGGACGGCACCTCGCTCGCGCCGGGGTGAAACGCTTCCTCGCCGCCGAGGTGAAACTAAAGGCAGACGAAGAAGTTCCTTACCAGCTGGATGGCGATGCGGTGGGCTATTTGCCGGTGACGGCGCGCGCCTCCGGCGAACGGCTGTGGGTGCTGCCGCCGGCGGGCCTGCAGCCGGTGATGACGGAGGCCATGGCGGTGTCACGAGCGTGTTAGCATCCCCCGGCGTGGCCACCCGATGCCCGCCGGAGGTAGAGGTGACAGCGTCCTTGAAGCCCATCCTCGCACCCCGCTCCATTGCCCTGGCCGGGGTTTCCTCCCGACCCGACTCCCTGTCGATCAAGCTGCTGGACAACCTCCTCGCCTCGGGGTTCACGGGCAGGATCTACCCGGTCAACCCCCGCGCCAGCTCCATCCGGGAGCTGCCCTGCTACCCGTCGGTGACGGCCATCGGCGCCCCGGTGGATCTGGCGGTGCTGATGGTGCCGCGCGATCTGGTGATCCCCACGGTGGACGAGTGCCTCGCCGCGGGGGTGGGGGGGGTGGTGGTGATC
>JABRVY010000291.1:0-4372 GCA_039961755.1 Acidobacteriota bacterium
GGGGAAGGGGCGGTGGCCATGGGGTTTCAGTCTCCGTGCAGGCGGGCCGCCACCAGGGCCTCCAGGCGCTCCCGGGTGGCCTCGGGGAGGCGCGCCAGGGTCTGGCCCAAAAAGCCGAAGACGATGAGACGGTGCGCCTGGTTGCGGGGCAGGCCGCGGCTGCCCAGGTAGAAGAGCTGCTCCCCGTCGAGGGGGGCCACGGTGGCGCCGTGGGTGCAGCGCACGTCCTCGTTGGAGATCTCCAGCTCCGGAATGGACTCCGCCCGGGCGTCGGGGGAGAGCAGGAGGTTGCGGTTCTCCTGGTAGGCCTCGCACCCGGCGGCGTCGGGGGCGATGCGGATGAGGCCGGTGTAGGCGGAGTGGGCGGCACCGGTGACCACCACCCGGGTGTCCAGGTTGGAGCGGGTACGGCCGGCCAGGTGGCGGTGCTCGGTGTGGTGGTCGAGGTGCTGGGTCTCCCCCCCGAAGGCCACCCCGTAGATCTCCGACTCCGCCCCCTCTCCGGCCAGGGTGGCGCCCACGTCGGTCTTGGCCAGGGACCCACCGAAGACCGCGGTGGCCATGGTGAAGCGGCTAGAGGGTCCGAGGTGGGCGTAGGCGGTGAGGTGGCCCAGCACGCCGGGCTCCCACCGCTCGACCAGGCTGTAGCGGACCTCGGCCCCCTCCTCCAGCAGCACCTCGGTGACCCCCAGCACCTGGGCGCCGGCGGCGCCGCCGCCGTGCCCCTCGATGACCTCGAAGGAGGCGTGGCGACCGGCCAGCACCAGCACCCGGGGAAGGGCCACGGCCCCCCCCGCCGGGGCGGCCAGGCGCAGGCGCACGGGGCGGGCCAGGCGCACCCCGGCGGGCACGTGGAGCAGCAGCCCTCCCCGCCAGGCGGCGCTGTTGAGGGCCTCCACGAAGCCGTGCTCGGCCGGCACGGCGGTGCCCAGACGGGCGAGGGCCTCGGCCGGGGCGGCGTGCAGGTTGGCGAGGGTCACGCCCCGCTCCCGGGCCTCCTCGGCCAGCTCCACCCGCTGCACCGCCCCCGCCGCCACCAGGGCCACGCCGGCCACGTCGTCGTCGCGGCGCCACTGGCCGGTCACATCTGTGGGGATGGGGGCGGTCACGTCGGCGGCGGGCAGGAAGCGGGCCGGGTCGGTGTAGCGCCACAGGTGGCGGGCGCGGTGGGGGAGGGTCATCCCCTCCAGCAGGCGCACCGCCTCCAGGCGGCGGGCGCGCAGCGCCTCGTCCTCCCGGGCGGCGGCGGAGAGGGCCGCCACCGCCTCGGCGCGCACCACCCCGGCCAGGGTTGCGTCGGGTCTGGGCAGGCTAGCCAACGGACCCCTCCATTTCCAGCTCGATGAGCCGATTCAGCTCCACCGCGTACTCCATGGGCAACTCCTTGACGAAGGGCTCGATGAAGCCGTTGACGATCATCAGGCGCGCCTGGTCCTCGGTGAGGCCCCGCTGCATGAGGTAGAACATCTGCTCGTCCCCAAGCTTGGAGACGCGGGCCTCGTGCTCGATGCGCACGTCGTCCTCGGCGATCTCCATGGTGGGGTAGGTGTCGGAGCGGGCCCCGGCGCCGATGAGCAGGGCGTCGCACTCCACCGTGGTCTTGCAGCCGTGCGCCCCCCGCCGCACCTTCACCAGGCCGCGGTAGGAGGCCCGGCCGCCGTCCTTGGAGATGGACTTGGAGGTGATCTTGGAGGTGGTGTGGGGGGCCAGGTGGATGGCCTTGGCGCCGGCGTCCTGGTGCTGGCCGGGGCCGGCGAAGGCGATGGACAGCACCTCCCCGTGCGCCCGCTCGCCCTTGAGGAGAATGGCCGGGTACTTCATGGTGAGCTTGGAGCCGATGTTGCCGTCCACCCACTCCACCTGGGCGTCTTCGTAGGCCACCGCCCGCTTCGTGACCAGGTTGTAGATGTTGTTGGCCCAGTTCTGGATGGTGGTGTAGCGCAGGCGCGCCCCGGGGAGTGCAACGAGCTCCACCACCGCCGAGTGCAGGGAGTTGGTGGAGTACACCGGGGCGGTGCACCCCTCGATGTAGTGCACCCGGGAGCCGCGGTCGGCGATGATCAGGGTGCGCTCGAACTGGCCCATGTTCTCGGCGTTGATGCGGAAGTAGGCCTGCAGGGGGATGGCCACCTCCACGCCGGGGGGCACGTAGATGAAGGACCCCCCCGACCAGACGGCCGAGTTCAGGGCGGCGAACTTGTTGTCGTCGGGCGGGATGACGGTGGCGAAGTACTGCCGCACCAGCTCCTCGTGCTCCCTGAGGCCGGAGTCCATGTCGGTGAAGATGACCCCCTGGGCGGTGAGCTCCTCCCGCACCGAGTGGTACACCACCTCCGACTCGTACTGCGCCGTGACCCCGGCCAGGAACTTGCGCTCCGCCTCGGGGATGCCCAGGCGGTCGAAGGTGCGCTTGATGTTCTCCGGCACCTCCTCCCAGGTGCGACCGGACTTCTCGGTGGAGCGCAGGTAGTAGTGGATGTCGTCGAAGTCGATGCGGGAGAGCATCTCGGTGTTCCCCCAGGTGGGCATGGGCTTGGCGTAGAAGATGTCCAGGGCGCGGTGGCGAAAGGCCCGCATCCACTCGGGCTCGGCCTTCAGGCGCGAGATCATTTCCACCACCTCGTGGCTCAACCCCTTGGGGGCTTTCAGGAAGTACTCCTCGGGGTCGCGGAAGCCGTAGCGCTCGGCGTAGTCGGCGTTGATCCCCGCCAGGGCAGCCTGGGCACTCATGCCACACCTCCCGCCGCCGTCGCCTCCGGCTGCAGCCAGTCGTAACCGCGGGCTTCCAGCTCCAGGGCCAGCTCCGGCCCGCCGGAGCGGACGATGCGGCCGTTCATGAAGACGTGCACCACGTGCGGCTCCACGTAGTTCAGCAGGCGCTGGTAGTGGGTGACGACGAGGGTGCCCATCTCACCCCCCCGGGCGGCCTGGTTGATGCCCCGGGCGACGATGCGCAAGGCGTCGATATCGAGCCCCGAGTCGGTCTCGTCCAGCATGGCGAAGCGCGGCTGCAGCAGGAGCAGCTGGAGGATCTCCAGGCGCTTCTTTTCGCCGCCGGAGAAGCCGTCGTTGAGGTAGCGGCCGGCGAAGGAGCGGTCCATCTCCAGCGCCTCCATGGCCGCCTGCAGCTCCCGGCGGAAATCCCGCACCGGCACCTCCTGCCCGCGGCGGGCGGAGACGGCGGCGCGCAGGAAGGAGCCCACCGTCACTCCGGGGATGGCCACCGGGTACTGGAAGGCCAGAAACAGCCCGCGGCGGGCCTTCTCGTCCGGCTCCAACTCGCCGATCTCCTCCCCGTCGAGGAACAGGCGGCCGGTGAGGGTGTAGGCCGGATGGCCGGCGATGGCCGACACCAGGCTCGACTTGCCGGAGCCGTTGGGGCCCATGATGGCGTGGATTTCCCCCGCCGGGATGGCCAGGTCGACCCCCTTGACCACCTCCCGGTCGGCCACGTGAACGTGCACGTCGGAACAGGAAAAGATGGGTTGCTGACTCATTGCAGGTGCCTTTCTCGGGCGCCGCCGGGCGCCGCGGTGGTCATGCCCGGCAGCCGCAGGGCCGCCAGGCTCGAGCGCGTGGTGTCCTCGCCCGCCAGCAGGTGGGCGAGGGTGAGTTGACTGAAGACCGCCTCTAGCAGGGTATCCAGGTGCGACCACACCGGCCGGAGGGAGCAGTTGGCCAGCCGCAGACAGGCCTCCCTGCTGCCCCTCCCCTTGGGTCGGCAGAAGGTGGAGTGGAACAGGGGCGTGCCGAGGGCGCGCAGGGCCCGCGCCACGCTGATCCCTTCCGGCGCCACCGCCAGGGCGTAGCCGCCGTTGCGCCCCCGCGCCGCCGCCACCAGCCCGGCCCGCCGCAGGCGCAGCAGTACCTTGGCGGCCACCGGGCCGGGCACGCCTTCGGCTTCGGCCAGCTCGGCGAGGGACACGGTGTCCCCCCGGCGACCGGCCAGCTGCAGCAGCAGGCGTAAACCGTACTCCTCCGTCGCGGTGATCTTCACCGGGCCTCCTCCCGTGGGCGGGGACCGCCCTCGCAAACCCTGCAAGAAGAAAAAGAGGAAATTTATTTCCTGGATTCTTTCGCCCCTGACTGCGCTACCCTCCCTGCGGGTAACGGGAGGGGCGAGATGGCGAACCTGGCCAGCGCGATGCGGCGGGATCGGGGTTTCGAGGCCAACTTCGACCACTGGCGGACGGCGTGGGATCGACTGGCGGCAGAGGAGGCGAAACTGCGCGATGGCGGTGGGGCCAAGGCGGCCGCCAGGCACAAAGAAAAGGGCAAGCTCCTGGTGCGCGACCGCCTGGCGGCCCTGCTGGATCCGGGCAAGCCCTTCCTGGAGCTGGGGCTGTGGGCCGCCTGGGGGATGTACCGGGAG
>JABRVY010000292.1:0-5459 GCA_039961755.1 Acidobacteriota bacterium
CCGGGGCGGGCCTGACCGGCGGCGGTACCTCGGGGAACGTCACCCTCTCCGTGGCCAGCGGCGGCATCACCAGCGCCATGATCCAGGATGGAACGGTGGCCGGTGTGGACCTGGCCGACGGGGCGGTGAGCAAGGCCAAGCTCTCCGCGACGGGAGGCAGCAACGGCCAGGTGCTCAAGCTTTCGGGCGGGGTCCTCGCCTGGGCGAACGACGAGGTGGGGGGATTCACGCTGCCGTACTCCGGGACGGCGAGTGACCCGCTGGCAGTGCTGCAAGTCACCAACACGTATTCCGGAGGGGTCGGGTCTGCCATACGGGGCATTCACTCGCAGACAGGCAGTTGCGGGACCCTGGGCTATCCCAACGTGGGTGTCCTGGGAACTGGGAGCCCAGGAGTCTGGGGCCAGAGCACGAGCGGGTCCGGGGTGTACGGAACGTCGTCCAGCGGCGCGGGAGTGAATGGCTTGAGCGACACGAGCGACGGTGTCCAGGGCCGGTCGAACGGCGGGAACACCGCCGGCGTCTATGGTCGCAACGACAACTTCGAGGGCGTACGGGGTCAGTCCGCCAAGATCGGAGTGATGGGCGTTTGCTCCAGCGGTGCGGACGGCTCGGCCGGCGTGAGGGGTTTCAATGACGGGGCAAAGGGAGTCGCTGTCTGGGGCGAGCACCATGGGAGCGGGTGGGGGGTCTTTGGTGCCTCGGGGCCGAGCCATGCGGTGCACGGCTCGACGAGCAGCGGGGTTGGAATCTACGGTGTGACGTGGGGAACGGGCTACGCCGGCTACTTCGACGGCCAGGTTCACGTCAACGGGACCCTCTCCAAATCCGGTGGCTCGTTCAAGATCGACCACCCCCTGGACCCTGCCAGCCGCTACCTCTCGCACTCCTTCGTCGAGTCGCCGGACATGAAGAACGTCTACGACGGCACGGTGGTGACCGACGATGAGGGCCGGGCGGTGGTGGAGCTGCCGCCCTACTTCGAGGCCTTGAACCGGGACTTCCGCTACCAGCTCACGGTCATCCGCCGCTTCGCCCAGGCGATCGTGGAGGAGAAGATCCACGAGAACCGCTTCGTGATCCGCACCAACCTGGCGAACATCGAGGTTTCGTGGCAAGTGACGGGGATTCGCAAGGATCCGTGGGCCAGGGAGCACCCCATCGTGGTCGAGGAGGACAAGCCGGAGGGCGAGCGCGGGCGCTTCCTCCATCCGGAACTGTACGGCCATGCCAGAGAGGAGGGGATACACCGGGAGACCGAGCCTGCCGGCAGCCACCAGTAGGAACACCGAGGCTGCAGAGACAAAACGTTTGGTAAACCGAAGAAACTGCAACACCGGCGGGGCTGTATAATGCGAGGGGCACGCTCAAGCTATGCAGTCCCCGCCAATTCGTACCCGACTCCGATTCGACGGTGTCGACTTCGACGCCCGCGAATTACGCCTCACCCGCGCCGGCAAGGTGATCGAGCTTCAGCCAAAGGTGAGCCGGCTGCTGGAACTGCTGGCCGCCCAGCCTGGCCAGCTGGTGAGCAAGGAGGAGCTCATAAAGCAGTTGTGGCCCGACGTGTTCGTCAACGAGGAGGCGCTCACGCAGCTCGTTCGCAAACTTCGCAAGGCACTCGACGACGATGCGCGACTGCCGCGGTACGTGCAGACGGTCACCACCCGCGGGTACCGTTTCCTGCCTGAAGTTGTCACGATCGACGTGCTGCCGGCCGCGGAGGAGGAAACCGCCGCGCCCCCAATCCACCGCCTTGAAGACAGGAACGCTCCCGCGACGTCCACCGGCGCGCGACTCCGCCCGAACGCTCCCGGACGCCCCGCATTCCTGATCGCTGGCTGCGTGGGTATCGCAGTCCTCCTCCTGCTCGGCTGGTACCTCGCCAGTGCATCGCGCCGCCAGCCCTTGCGGCTGGGCAACACGGCCGTGCGCCGGCTCACCCACACCGCCTCCCACAAGCAGGATCCGGCGTTGTCGCCGGACGGTCGGCTGGTGGTCTTCGCCGCCAACGACCCGATGGAGGGGCAGCTCGACCTCTACCTGCTGGCCATTGCCGGCGGCACGGCAACGCGCCTCACCCACACCCCGGGCGATGAGTACGCGCCGCAGTTCTCCCCTGACGGCGAACACATCCTGGCCTCCCGCCTGGAGTCGGGAGCGGACCCCAGCCTCGTCCTCCTCCCCGGGCTGGGGGGGGACGAGCGCGTGCTCGTCACTCCGGCCGTCTGGGGGTGCTGGTCCCCCGACGGGCAGGAGGTCGCCTTTGCCCGCCAGGAGGACCACGGCTGGGCGATCATGCGCCGCTCGGTCGCCGACCGCAGCGAGCGGCTCGTGGCCCGCGTCGACGCCCCGGTCGTCTCGCTGGCCTGGTCGCCCGGTGGCAAGGAGCTGGCCTGGACCGACGAGGTCCGGGTGCTGGCCGTCCCTGCCACCGGCGGGCAGGTGCGAGCGGTGGGTGACGCCGCCTGGTACATCCGCTCCGTGCGCTGGGAACCGGCCACCGGGGCGCTGCTGAGCGACGGCGCCTGGCAGGGGCGCAATGACCTCTGGCGGCTGGATCCCCGCAGTGGTCGCCGCCAGGCCCTCACCGTTGCGGCAGGGAACCTCTTCCACCCCGCCGCTTCGGCCGACGGGCGACGACTGGTGTACGTGCAGGAGATCAAGGAGCAGGTGATCCTGTCCCTCGACCGGGAGGGACGTCACCCCCAGCCGGTGCCGGCCAAGACCACCCTTCGCAGGCTGGCCCTCGATCCCTCCGGGCGCTGGCTGGCCTTCACCGACGACGATCCCTGGCCAGGCGGAGGCAACGTGGGGGTGATGCCTGTGGAAGGGGGACAGGTCCGCGCCCTGAGCGGACGGAACGCCAGCCACCCGTCGTTCTCACCCGACGGCCAGACCATTGCCTTCATTCAGCACGAAGCCGGAGGGGACCGGGTGGCGCTGGTCGCGGCCTCGGGGGGCGAGGTGCACCTGGCGAGCACCTCGTACGGGTCAGACCTCAGCGCCCCCGCCTGGTCCCCCGATGGCCGTTTCCTGGCAGTGACCGGGAGGTTCTCGGGCCTGGGCCAGGGGCTGCACCTGGTGGAGCTGACCTCCGGCGGCGTGCGACCCCTGGTCGCCGGGAGCTGCTCGGCACCGGCCTGGCTCCCGGACGGCGACCGGATCGCCGCGTGCGCTCACGGAAAGGGTGGCGGTGGCTGGGTCGCCGTGGCTGTCGAGGACGCCACGACCACGTCACTGGAGTTCGGGTGCAGTCGGCACTCGCCGCCGCCCATCGCAGCCCGAGGTTCGACGCTGCTGGTGCTGGTGGGCTCGCGGTCCCGACCACGGTTGTGCGAGCTGTCCCTGTCCGGCGGTCCCACCGGCCGCGAGCTGCCCCTCGAGTTCCCACCCGAGGCCGGCTTCTGGGGGATTTTTGAGGTCTTGCCAAGGCCTGGCGGGGGCTTCCTGGCCCTCATGGAGCGCTACGAATCCGACCTCAACCTCCTGGAACCCACCGGCTAGCCTCCCTCCCCTGCCATGCTCCGACGCCCGCCGCCGGAGGGCATATCACCTCCCCGCCGCTCGTCGGTTGCGCACGTGTCACCCGGCGAGAAGTTCGCCCGGCGCCCGGCCATCGCAGACCTGCGACGGCCGCCGTCGCAGATCTGCGATCGGGCCGCTATCTGGCCCAGCGAATCAGACCGGTACCGTGGGGGTGCGCCAGCAGCTCGTGGTGGGGCTCCACGCACACCGTGAACCCCTGTCGGCCGCTGGCCGAGCACGGCACCTGGGCGAGAAAGAGCAGCGCCCCGTCGGCCCGCCGCTCGGCGAAGGCCATGGCGATCTTCTCCGCCGCCACCAACTGATGGTGCTCGTCCAGGGGCCCGAGAATCACCTGCACCGCCAGGTCTTCGGGCTGGAGGGCGCCGGAGTTGATCCAGCAGCGCACGGTGAAGGTGGCGCCCACGCGCAGATCGGCCGGCAGCTCCGTCTCCACGTCGAGAATCGTCACCCCCGGCCAGGCGGCTCGCACCGTCTTGCGCCACTCGGCCAGGGCGCGGGCGCTGCGGTAGTTGTCCCGCGCCAGCACGGCGCGGCGGATCTGCGCCGGCACGTACGCCCTGGTGAGGTAGTCGTGCACCATGCGGTTGGTGTTGAACACCGGGCAGAGCTCCTGCATCGCCGTCTTCATCATCGCCGTCCACCCCCGCGGCACGCCGTCCGAGCCGCGGGTGTAAAACAGCGGCACCACTTCCTGTTCCAGGATCTCGTACAGTGCCCCTGCCTCCAGGCGGTCCTGGTAGTCGGCGTCGGCGTACTCCTCCCCGGTGCCAATGGCCCAGCCCACCCGCGGGTTGTACCCCTCGGCCCACCAGCCGTCCAGCACCGACAGGTTGAGCACGCCGTTGAACACCGCCTTCATGCCGCTGGTACCGCAGGCCTCCCGCGGGCGGCGGGGAGTGTTGAGCCACACGTCGCACCCCTGCACCAGGTAGCGGGCGATGACGGCGTCGTAGTCCTCCAAGAAGACGATGCGGCGGCGAAATTCGGGCCGCTCAGCGCAGTGGATGATGTCCCGGATCAATGACTTGCCGGCGTCGTCCCGGGGGTGAGCCTTGCCGGCGAAGATGACCTGCACGGGGCGGTGGGGGTCGTTGAGGATGCGGCCCAGCCGATCGAGGTCCCGCAGCAGCAGGGTGGCCCGCTTGTAGGTGGCAAAGCGGCGGGCAAACCCGATGGTGAGCGCCTCCGGATCCAGCACCTCCTCCGCCTGGGCGAGGGCCGCCGGTCCCGCCCCGCGGGAGCGCAGCTCGCGCAGCAGGCGCTTGCGGGCGAAGGCCACCAGCCGTTCCCGCCGGCGCTCGTGGGTGCGCCACAGCTCCTCCCCCGGGATCTCCTGCACCTGCTGCCACACCCGCGTGTCCCCCGGCTCCTCCGCCCAGCGGGGCCCCAGATAGCGGTCGTAGAGGCGGTGCATCTCATCCGAGATCCACGTCCCCGGGTGCACCCCGTTGGTGATGTGCACGATGGGCAACTCGGCCTCGGGCACCCCAGGCCAGACGTCCCGCCACAGGGCGCGCGACACCCGCCCGTGCAACTCGCTCACGGCGTTGACGAAACCTGCGAACCGGATGGCCGTCACCGCCATGTTGAGGGGTTCGCCGCGGTTTCCCGGGTGCAGACGCCCCAGATCCAGCAGCGCCTGGCGGTCGCCGCCGATCTCGTCGAGCAACGGCCCCAGGTAGCGCTCCACCATCTCGGGGGGGAAGACGTCGATTCCGGCGGGCACCGAGGTGTGGGTGGTGAACACCGTGGTGGCGTGCACGATCTCCCAGGCCTCCCGCCGCGACAGCCCCTCCTCGGCCATCAGGCGACGGATGCGCTCGACGCTGACGAAGGCGGAGTGCCCCTCGTTCATGTGGTACACCTGCGCCCGCAGCCCCAGGCGGTCCAGCGCCCGCATCCCCCCCACC